>DATAZF010000115.1:0-38825 GCA_036272235.1 Bryobacteraceae bacterium
GCCTGGGCCGGGTGTCGGTCGAGATGTTTTCAGAGACGGTGGTCGCGGCTACCGGTTTTGCGTCGCGCATCAGGAATGCCGGGCTCTTCACGATCCCAAGAATGAGAGACGACCAGCGGTACTGGTTCGCGGCGGCATCGCGAGCGATTTTCCGCACCGTCGGCTCATCGTAATATTCAACCCGCCGGCCGAGCGCATAAGCCATCAGCTTTCCAGTAACGGTGCGGGGGAATTGCTCCGGATCTTTCAACAGTACAGAACGTAATCCGGCCAGCCCGTCGATCTTTTCGCCCAGCGCCGTGGTGCCGCTGGCATCGACGGGCTTACCGGCTTCGTCGATGGTGCGCCATCCGCCGACCACATCGAAGTTTTCGAGCGAGAACCCGAGCGGATCGATCACCGAATGGCAGCTGTTGCATGTTGGGTCCGTGCGATGAGCGGCGAGTCTCTCGCGCATCGTCGGCGGAATCACGCCAGGCTTGGTTTCGAGCGTGGCGTTCACGCTCGGCGGCGGCGGCGGAATCGGCGTCCCGAAGATATTGTTCAAAAGCCATTTGCCCCGAAGCACGGGAGATGTGCGATCCGGATAAGAAGTCGTGACCAGCAGCGCGCCCTGTGAAAGCAGGCCGCCGCGCTCCTTTGGATCCGGCAATGTCACACGCCGGAAGCGCGTCCCATAAACACCAGCGATACCATAATGCCGGGCGAGGCGTTCGTTGACAAAGGTATAGTTCGCCGTCAGCAGCTCGCTCACCGGACGATCGTCGCGCAGGTTACTGGAGACGAACATTTCGGTTTCCGTCCGGAAGCCGTTCAGCAGGCTTTCGTCATAAAGCGGATACTTCACCGGATCGACGACCACTTCGTCGATCTGCCGCAGGTTCAGCCACTGCGCCGCGAAATCTTTCACCAGCGAGTCCGTGGCGCGCGGATCCGCCAGCATGCGCCGGACTTCCTTTTGCAGTGTGACCGGCTGTGTCAACTCACCGTGTTCGGCGAGGGTCAGCAAACGATCGTCCGGAATGCTGCTCCACAGAAAGAACGAAAGCCGCGAGGCCACTTCGACATCGCTGAGCTTGTAGGAATCCGATTTCACGCCCGCTGGATCGCGGTGCACGCGGAGGAGGAAATCGGGATCGACCAGCATCCGTTCCAGCGCGAACTGGACGCCGCTCTCGAAACTTCCACCGTCTTTCCGGCCCTTGTCGAAGAACTGCATCAGCGTGTCGGTATCGGCCTTCGTAACCGGGCGCCGGTAGGCGAGGCGCGCCATGCGATTCAAAATCGTCACCGCGCACGGACGTTCTTCAGCGGCTGCCCTGGGCGGCGCGCATACAAAAATCGCCTTCCGGCTGGCCGTCATTTCAGCCGGAGTTTGCTTCGCTTTGAGCGCATCGTAGGGTCCGCCGATTTCCACCGAGCCTACGTTGGCATTGTCCATGTAGACCTGGTCGTTCGAAATCACGCGCCCGAGCTGCACCGGTTGCGGCAGCCCTTCCGGCTCGAACATCTCGCGCACGAACGATACGCCTACGACGCGCGAACCAGCCTTCACGGGAATGCGCACTTCGAGGCCGGCATCGCCCGTGAGCTGCATATAGGTTTCCCACTCGGGGCCTCCCGCGAAACCCGGTTCTCCATCGCCCGCATAACTCGCGGCGGCCGGACGCCCTTTACCCTGCCCGCCCACGCTGAACCGCTTCAGCAATTTGCCATCGAGCCGAACGTCGAGCTTCTGAGCCCAGCCCATGCCTTTGAGGTAATCCTGATACTGACGCTGCAGCTTGACCTTAATGGTGTATTCGCCGTCGACCGGGAAATCGTAATGAACCGCGATGCCACCGCGGGAGCCGAGGGGGAGGTCCTCGCTCTGGCGGTCTTCCTGCAGAACGTGGAGCGGAATTTCAAAACGTTCGGTGGTCGGATGCGCGGGCGGCAATCCCGTCGCGAGGCGCGTGACCTGGCGGGCGACCGACATGTAGCGATCGAGGTGCGCGGTTGAAATCGAAAGCACGTCGGCGAAATTGTCGAAGCTGCCGTCGGCCGTGTCGTCGCCGGGCAGCAACTGCTTCACGTCCACATCGAGCGCGAAAAGATCCCGGATCGCATTACTGTATTCAGTCCGGTTCAGGCGGTGGACGGCGCTGATTCGGCCTGGATCCGGATGTCCCGCGACCGCCTGATCGATCGAGTTTTCGAGGGATGTCGCAATCACCCGATAAGTGGCGGCATCCGCGCGCGGCATTTTGGGTGGCGGCATGGAGCCGGCGCGCAACTTGCCGATAACCTTTTCCAATACTTCAGCGTTGGCCGCGGGCCTCGAAAGATCGACCGTATCGAGCATGAGCCCGGCGGTTTTCAACTTCTGGTTGTGGCAGGTGATGCAATATTTGTCGAGGAACACGCGGGGCGTCTGAGGGGCAACCTGGGCGCTGGCTAAACCGGTCAACGAAAGCACGCCACAGATGAGCACCCTGACAGCGCTCCGATCGGCAAAAATCTCCATCCAGCCTCCCGACAGTTGCAGTATATACCCTGTCGGCACAGCAATTTGCAGCGGCGGCAGCGTCTTCTTTGATGACAGGGCGGCGAGCATCGCGTGGAAGTTACGCCAGCCCGGGCTGCCGGTTACACCCGCGTCGCCTGCCGCGTGACGCCGTGCCACCTGGCACCCTGCCATTTCACGACGGCCACGCCCGTAAAAATGACCGCCATGGCGGCGGTTTCGCGCAGCCCGAACGGTTCCCGGAAGAACAACCAGCCGACTCCCATCGCCACCACGGCGTTGATGTAGGGATAAACTGACACGACGGCGACCGGTAGCCGGTCCATCGCGAAAATATAAGCGCTGTAGGACACGATCGATCCGAAGACGACGAGGTAGAGCAAGCCGAGCACGCTCCGCCTGCTGAAGACGATCGCGTGCTCAGGCACAAAGAGCACGACGGGAATATACAGCAGCCCGGCCGTCAGCTGTTGGATTGCTCCGATGACGATCGGATGCGCTTTGATGGGTTGGCGGCGTTGGGCCAGCGACCCGAAGGTCCAGCCAATCACCCCGACCTGCATGATGGCGAATCCGATGAGTGTGGATTTTCCGAAAGAACCGGCGCCAGGCAGCAGCAACAGCGCTGTGCCGCCGAAACCGATCGCCATCCCGGCGATCGTCGGCGCGTTCAGGGCCTCGCCTCCGGACATGGCTTCAATGCCGACCATCCAAAAGGGTGCGAGGGTGGCGAAGAGTCCAGCGAGTCCGCTGGGAATTACCTGCTCGGAATAGAACGAGGCGGCATTGCCGATCCCGAGGATGAGACAACCGCAGCCACAGGCAATCCACAACTCACGGCCGCGCGGCAGATGCGCGCCGCGCAGGCGAGCGACGATCAACAGGATCGATCCGGAGAGGGTAAACCGCGCGAAGATGGCAAACGCGGGAGGCAGCGTTTCGATTGTGATTCGAATGCCGAGATAGGTCGTGCCCCAGAGAATGCAGACGGCCGCCAACGCGATATAGGCAGCCGTTCCCCCGCGGCGAGACATGTTTCAGCCTAACAGCGCGATGAGAAATGGGTGGTCAGGCATTAGCTGTTGAGGAATATACGAAGACGCTGGATCGCTGTTGAGGCAATTCACGCCGACATAATCTACTGCGGAGTATCGGCGGGCCAGCGCCTTCTCGATCCACTTTCTGACGCTCTTGCAGGTCATCTCCACGACCGGTGCGCTGATCCGCCCCGGCAGGTGCACATGGGTGCGTCGATTTAATATTATTGTGCCGCGCGTCGGCCTCTCCCGCCAGCCGCGTGATCGATCCATGCGCGTCGAGCAGCGCCTGGACGAAGCGCTCGACGCGGAGCGCCCAGCTGGCCGAATGCCGACGGGCGCTGAATTCAAGACGACTTAAACCCCGACTGGAACGGAATTTGACGCTCCCTCAAACGGCTTATAGATCAGCCGGAAGCCCACAACGCCCTTATTTGGGTTAGAATTGTAGTTTCGTTTCAAATCGCGGGAACCCGATTCGGTTCCGTGCCGCGACCGATTCGATTGCACTCATCGTAAAACCAACCTGGGAGAATCCATGGCCGAAATCCACAAACATAAGCACCTGTTCACGTCCGAATCCGTTACCGAAGGTCATCCTGACAAGGTTTCGGATCACATTTCGGACGCTGTTCTCGATGCGGTCCTCGCGCAGGACCCAAAAGCGCGCGTAGCCTGCGAAGTGCTCGTCACCACTGGCATCTGCGCCGTCGCCGGTGAGATCACGACGACCGCCACGATCGATGTTCCGTCGATCGCGCGCAAGACGATCGCCGACATCGGTTATACCGACGCCGCTTTCGGTTTCGATGCGAAGACCTGCGGCATTCTGAACCTGATTCAGACGCAGTCCCCCGACATCGCGATGGGAGTGGATACCGGCGGCGCCGGCGACCAGGGCCTGATGTTCGGCTATGCCTGCAACGAAACCAAAGAACTGATGCCGCTGCCGATCCAGATGGCGCACCGCCTTTGCGAGCAACTCTCGAAGGTGCGCCGCGCCGGCACCCTGAAGTATCTGCGGCCGGATGGCAAGAGCCAGGTTTCGGTCGAATACCTCAACGGCAAACCGACCCGCATCGATGCTGTCGTGATCTCGACCCAGCACGGCGACGATGTGTCAACCGAGCAATTACGCGCCGACGTTCGCAAGTACATCATCGACCCGATCATTCCGCAGGACATGGTGGATGCGCAGACGAAGTATCACATCAATCCGACCGGCCGGTTCGTGATCGGCGGACCGCACGGCGACACCGGACTCACTGGCCGCAAGATCATCGTCGACAGCTACGGCGGCATGGGCCGTCATGGCGGCGGCGCGTTCTCGGGCAAAGATCCGACGAAGGTCGACCGCTCGGCGTGCTACATGGCACGCTACATCGCAAAGAACATCGTGGCCTCAGGCCTCGCCTCGCGCGCGGAAGTGCAGTTGGCCTATGCAATCGGCGTGGCCGAGCCGGTATCGGTGATGGTGAACTCGTTCGGTACTGGCACGATTCCGGAAGATGCGATGGAAGATCTCATCCGCGCCAACTTCCCGCTGACACCCAAGGGGATCATCGACCATCTGAACCTGCGGCGGCCGATCTATCAAAAGACGGCGGCGTTCGGACACTTCGGCCGCAGCGAAGCCTCCTTCACCTGGGAAAAGACCGATAAGGCCGAGGCACTGGCCAGCGCGGCTGGCAAGCTCGCGGTCGCGGCCCGGTAGGCGCGCTCAGGAAGACAGCAAATTTGCCGGTGGGCGTCGCAAGACGTCCACCGGCTTTTTAATTTCATGTGCGCTTGCGGATGCTTTTTTGTGGTTGCGGTCGTGGCGGCGCTGGTCTACAGCTTCATGCACGGGCTTTGGTTATTGGGTCTCGGCGTCCTGTTGGTAGCGGCCCTCGCCGGATGGTTCGGAAAAAAGGCGGCGGCCGCGCGAAAGTAGATCGCCTGGATCAAGAAAGTGCCGGCGGCAAGATCGCCGGAGGTACATATCTCAACGCTCGGTTGACGGCTTCGGGCGGCCTTCGTGTGCCGCTGTAGAAGCCGCGCAGGCATGGCCGAAGCAGGCTGGAGCCCGCTTCGTCGAGGCGGTCGCAGCCTTTTTCAAATGCCTGCGTGACGCGGCTGTCGCCGGGCGATCCGCCGCCGCTGTTCCGCCAATTGAAATGAGCGCCTGTGCAGCATAGGAATCGGGATTCGTCGCGGAGCCTGCTGGAACGGAACCGGCGATGTCGAGCGTGTAATCTCCCGCCGTGAGGTCCGAGGGCATCGTGACGTTGATCTGGTACAGCCCTGCGAGTGTGGGCGCCAGCCCGGCGAAAGTCACGGTCGCGGGATCGCCCCCGACCGCTGCGGTAATCGTATTCACCGTATAACTCAAGGGGCTGCTCGGCGGCGCGGCCCCATCCGGAACCGGCGGATATGCAGTGCCGAGGCCGGTGGCGAATACCTCGACCGTCTCACCGGGAGCGGCCGGATTCGACGGCGACACGATCTGCCCGTTCGTGTGCACTGTTGCTCCATATCCAACGCCGCCGGATGGAACTGTATAGACGCCCGGCACAGTCTGGAATACGGGCATCGTCACGATATTCGATGAGACGCCGTTGTTGATCACCTGAACCGTCGCGAGTGAATATGGATTCGCGGATGGCGTAATCACGGCGAGCTGCCCTGGCGTCACGTAGTAAATGGGCGCCGCCACGCCGTTGATCATCACCTGCACGCCGCCGAGAATCGGCGGATAAGGCACGCTCGAAGAGACGACTGTGGTGGGCGCAAGGTTCGTTCCGAAGAGAGTAATGAACTCCCCGTTCGAGATACCCGCCGTGAAGGGTGAAAAGCTGGCCGCGTTAACAATTCCAGTGGGATCCAGATAGACAGACTGCGTCGGCGTGAACGTTGGTGCCTGCAGGGCAACCGTCAACCCGAGGAATGGCCATACGCCGGCTCCAATGCGTATCGCGCCGCCGGCCCCCACCGCGTATTGGAAAGACGAGCTGGGATCGGTATAGGGGGCAGTGATCGGAGCCGTGAAGCTGTCTGCATAGGTCGAGCCGATCGCGTTGCTGTTGAAGATGGAGTTCAGACGGTCGTGGGCGACGATTGTTCCGTTACTCGTCGCGTCTATGGAACCGTAGTAGGCGTCGAAATTCGCGTAGCCCAGGTTATTCAGCTGCGAGACGTCCTCATCCACACCGGACTCGTAATAGAGGCCGCTGAAATTCTGGGTGCCGGTCGCGTTGCGAACGCCGACGACCATGTCATAGCCGTACGTTGGCGAGCCGCCGAAGAAGAAGTTTCCGTCCGGAGAAAAGTAGAAATACTCCTGGCCGTAAAGCAGCGTAGCGGTTGAATCCGTCGGGAAAGTGACCACCGCAGCGCCGTTACTGAAAAAATATTTGGTATTGGGGGCGCTCTGCGTGAGTGTTGACGTTCCGCCGCCTCCGTAATAGCCCGCTATGTTCACGGTTCCGAGGTTGCCGTTGCCATCCGGATTCATCTGAAAGAAAACATTGGCTGAATCGAAAGGGCTGCTGCTGCCGGCGCCTGTTGGCGGGAGGTAGCCGGTGACCGTATAGTTGCCCTGAAAGGTGGGGTTGGTGGGCGCTGGCGACGCAAGCGGCGCGGCAATAAACATGTCGCTGTAATTGCTTCCCGTCTCGGTGCTGCTGCCGACGAAAATACCCGCTTTGGATACAAGCCCGTGAACAAGATCGCCGTTGGTAAGCGGACCAACCGGCGAGGAAATATATGCGTATCCGCTGGCCGATACCGCATAAGTTCCGGTTACCGGCGAGCCCGACGTACAGGTTGTATCCGCAAGATAGCAGGAGAGCGGCTCAGGGGCCCCGACGTTCGCATCCGATATCACGCCCCCGGACGCCCCGCCGGCGATCGTGTAATTGCCGTTGCCGTCGAAGCTGATATTGCCGTAGATCGCTATGCTGTCAGTCGTATCGCCCGCCACCCCCTCGCTGTCGCCGCTGGTCGAAATGACATAAATGACCTGGCGGAAGTAGTACGTTCCATTGAGCAGCTGATTGCCGCTGTTATCGAAGGCGGGCGCCTGAGCTCCAAGAGGTGACGCCAGTGGCGATGCGATCGCCACGCAAAGCATCGCCAGCACTGCATATTTGTTCATGATTTCCCCCTTGATCCCATCCCTAACTGTATATGCAGCTAACATTTATATGCGCGTCGCGGCCGGAAAGTTCCATCGGTCGCCACGAACCCGCGTACGTTAGCGTCCAGCTTCAGGCAGATTGGGCGGCCGCGACCCGACAGCAAGAATCGTTTCGAACATGGGTGTCTGCTTTTCGCGGTCCACAATCCAACTCTCTACTTTCTCAAACCCAGCCTCTTCCAGAAACGCTCGCAACTCTGTTTCCGAAAATCCGAGCCATGTATCGGCGTAGAGGTCACGCGCCTGTTCAAAGCCATGGCGCTTGAGGTCGAGGATTACGATTCTGCCCCCGGCCTTCAGAAGTTCGTAGGCGGCGCGCACCGCCCGCTCCGGATGCAGGGCATGGTGCAGGCTCTGGCTGAAGAACGCAAGGTCGAGAGTAGCGGGCTCAATCGGGGGAGACTCCAGCTCGCCCAGCCGGTATTCAAGATTGGCGAGCCCATTTTCCAGCGCCAGCCGCGCGCCGAATTCCACCATCTTCGCGGAATTGTCGACAGCGATCACCTGCCGCGCGCGTTGCGCAAGAAGTTGCGAGAACGTGCCCTCGCCCGCCCCCAGATCGCCGATCACCATGGGCGGCATCAGTTGCAGCAGCATTTCGGCAAGGCCTTTCCAGGATCTGCCAGGAACATAGTCCCGCCCGAACTTCCCTGCAAGCGCGTCGAAGTAATGGCGAACCCTGTCGCTGCGCTTCTCGATAACCAGTTGCAGGGCTTTGGTATCTTCCGCAGCTTCTGGAATTTCGCTTGCGGCGGAGTGCAGCAGGTCGAGAAACTGATGATCCTTCAAACGATAGAGGCTGTTCTTGCCTTGTTTGCGATCTTCGACCAGCCCTGCCTGTTTCAACTGCGCGAGATGAGTCGAGATCCGGCTCTGCCCGGTAGACAGGATCTCCTGCAGTTCGGCGACCGAAAGCTCTTCGCGCTCCAGCAGCAGGAGGATGCGGAGGCGGTTGGGGTCCGCCAGAACCCTGAGAGATTTTAGTATGGACGCCACGGCAGACTCTGCTAATATATCAACGTATCTGGATTTATAGATATCATCGCCGATTTCGGCGCAGGAGATTCATGAGTACAGCAACACTACCGAAAACAACCGACTACAAAGTCGCCGATATGAAGCTGGCCGAGTGGGGCCGCAAAGAAATTATGGTCTCCGAGCAGGAGATGCCGGGCCTGATGTCCATTCGCCGGAAGTATGCGAAGACCAGGCCTCTGGCCGGCATTCGCATCACCGGCTCGCTGCACATGACGATCCAGACCGCGGTTTTGATCGAAACGCTGGTCGACCTCGGCGCCAGCGTCCGCTGGGCGAGCTGCAACATCTTCTCGACGCAGGACCATGCGGCGGCGGCCATCGCGGCAGCCGGCATTCCGGTCTTCGCATGGAAAGGCGAATCGCTTGAAGATTACTGGTGGTGCACCGATCAGGCGTTGAGTCATCCAGGCGGCCTCGGTCCTCAGTTGATTGTCGACGATGGCGGCGATGCGACGCTCTTCATCCACAAAGGCTATGAGCTCGAGAACGGCAGCGACTGGGTCAACAGCGCATCGAGCAACAAAGAAGAGCAGGTGATCAAGGACCTGCTGAAGAAGGTCCACGGGCAGGATAAGAATCGCTGGCACAGCGTCGTGAAAGACTGGCGCGGCGTTTCCGAAGAGACAACGACCGGCGTGCATCGCTTGTACAAAATGCATGAAACAGGCACGTTGCTGGTGCCGGCGATCAACGTCAACGATTCGGTGACGAAGTCGAAGTTCGACAACCTTTACGGCTGCCGCGAATCGCTGGCGGATGGCATCAAGCGCGCGACCGACGTAATGGTCGCTGGCAAGGTCTGCGTGGTCTGCGGCTACGGCGACGTCGGCAAGGGCAGTGCGCATTCGCTGCGCGGGCTCGGCGCGCGCGTCGTGATCACGGAAATCGATCCGATCAACGCGCTGCAGGCGGCGATGGAAGGCTACGAAGTCACCACCATCGAAGATACACTCGGGCGCGGCGACATTTACGTCACGACGACGGGCAACCTCGACGTGATCACGCTCGAGCACATGCGGCGTATGAAGGATCAGGCGATCGTCTGCAACATCGGCCACTTCGACAGCGAGATTCAGGTCGACAAGCTGAACAACTCGGACGCAAAGAAGATTGAAATCAAGCCGCAGGTCGACATGTACACATTCCCGGCGGGCAACTCACTCTTCGTGCTGGCCGAAGGCCGCCTCGTGAACCTCGGCTGCGCGACCGGGCATCCGAGCTTCGTGATGTCGAACAGCTTCTCGAACCAGACGCTGGCGCAGCTCGATTTGTGGGCCAACAAAGACACCTACAAACCGGGCGTTTATGTGCTGCCCAAGAAGCTGGATGAAGAAGTAGCGCGGTTGCACCTCGACAAGATCGGCGTGAAGTTGACGCGGTTGACGCCGGAGCAGGCCGAGTACATCGGCGTGCCGGTGGACGGGCCGTACAAGCCGGATCACTACCGATACTAATTCGCAGTGGTTGTTCTGCAGAAAGGGCCGCGGAATCAAACCCGCGGCCCTTTCTGTTTTTGCAGTTCGGCGGTCTGGATTTCTAGATAAACGCGACGGTCTTGATCCCCGAAATATCGAATCTTTTCCTGCACCGTGGGTTCTTGCACATCGCCTGGGTATCGACGAGAAGCATATAGCTCTGTGCCTTGGCGAATTTGGCTCGATCGCGCTCGTCGGCGCCGCCAGGGAGGCGGTCCTTCTTCGTCCGTACGATGTAGTTCAACTCGTAGCTATCCTGCGTCCTGCAGTAAGAGCAGTTCAGAGTCGCGTTCTTTTTGGTCTGCGACTCCGAATAGTACGCGCGTTCATCCACTAACGATCGCCCATCGGAATCCACTTCATGCCGTCCGGATTGCCTTTGTATTCGGCGCGCGGACGGATGAGGCGGTTGTTGTGATATTGCTCGAGCACGTGAGCGGTCCAGCCGGACATCCGGCTCACCGCGAAAATCGGCGTAAACAGATCGATGGGAATGCCTAGTGAATAATATGTCGACGCGGAATAGAAATCGACGTTCGGATTGAGCTTCTTCTCACCGCGAACCGTTTCTTCCACGCGCTTCGACATGAGGTAGAGATCCTCATGCCCGGTGCTCTTGCCGAGCTCTTCGGACATAACGCGCAAGTGCGTGGCGCGGGGGTCGTCCGTGCGATAAACGCGGTGGCCGAAGCCTGGGATTTTCCGCTTGTTCGCCAGCATTTCATGCACGCGCTCAACAGCCTTATCGGCCGAACCGACTTCGAGCAGAATCCTGATAACGTCCTCATTCGCGCCGCCGTGCAGCGGGCCTTTCAGCGCCCCGATGGCCGAAGTAACTGAAGAATAGATGTCGGAAAGGGTAGCGGCCGTAACGCGCGCGGCGAACGTGGAGGCGTTCAATTCGTGGTCGGCGTGCAGGGTCAGGGCCACGTCGAAAGTATGCTCCATGACCTTGTCCGGCTTTTTGCCGGTGAGGCAATAGAGGAAATTCGCGGCGAAGCTCAGAGAGGCATCAGGCGCGACGACTGCCTCACCCGCGCGCAGGCGGCCGAAAGTACTGACAATCGTTGAAGTCTGCGCCATCAGCTTCGTGGCTTTCTTCTGGTTCGCCTCGGGCGACATGTCCTTCGCGGTGGGATCGTAGAGGCTGAGCATCGACACGCCGGTTCGCAGCACATCCATCGGCGAACCCTTGAGATTCGCCTTCAGGAACGCCACGACTTCGGGTGCGATCGCGTAGTTTGCGAAGATGTCGGCCTTGAGCTGATCGAGCTCATTCTGCTTCGGCAGCGTGCCCTTCCAGAGCAGCCAGATCACCTCTTCGAAGGTCGCGTGCTCAGCCAGTGTGTGAATGTTGTAGCCGCGGTAGCTGAGTACTCCCGCGTATCCATCGATATAACAAATTTCCGATTCGCCGGCGACGACGCCTTCCAGACCCGCGCCCGTAGTAGTGGTTGTCGAACTCATATTTGGATGTCTGCTTCCAGTCTATTCCAGGGGTTCATTTGGACCGAACGCGCACAGTGAAGCAACCCCGGAGTGCGTTCTATCGCAGGAGCGGCTTTCGCAGCTTGCCGATGGTGCGGTGGATCATGATCGCGAAAGGGCTCTTGTGCGGGCAGATGGGATAAGGTGCGAAGTTGATGTCATCGCTCACCGGTCCGCCGTTGGCGGCACTCTTGTCCACCCAAAGCTTCTCCTCGCGACTGGCGTTCACCGCCACCGTCAGGAGCACGCCGCTATTGCAGGATTCGCTGTCGGTGACGCCGAGAATGGCCGGATCGGGGGCATTATCTTTGGACGCCTTGCCCCAATCGCCGGAAAACTTGTCAAACGCGTAGCCGGAGCAGGGTTTGCTCGCCGTGCATCCCCAGTCGCGATAGGCGGCCTGAAGATCCCCTCGGCGCACATCGGCAAGGAATGCTTTGACAACGCTCTCCTGATGGTGATTCCTGAGAAGATACCAGCTGAGAGACCCAACAATGACGACGACGACGGCTGCGACGATGGAGCGAATAATGATCCGGTTGCGCTCTTCCTCACCGGCGCCGTATTGGTCGAGATAGCCGGGCATCGCCGCTACTCTTATTTTGCCGGATAAGCTTTATTGTATGCGGCCAGAGCGTCGGCCGTGATGTCGAGAGCAGGCTTGAAGTAGAGCATCTGCGAGACGTCGAGGACCACATCGAAACCCTTTTCCTCGGCCAGTTTCTTCACCACGTCCTGCATCTTCTGCGCCGATTTGGCGAGGATGTCCTGGCGATCCCGATCGAATTCCTGCTGCAGATCGTCGGACATGCGCTGCGCGTCACGCTGCTTGCGCTGACCCTGCACGTTCAGATCGTTCTGTTGCTGCGGTGTGATCTTGGGGTTCTGCAGCTGCGTCTGAATGGATTGAAGCTCAGTCTGCAGCTTCTGCAACTCGTCCTGACGCGGCTTGTACCTGGCTTCCACCTCGGCCGACACTTTCTTCAACTCGTCGGAATCGAGCATTGCCTTCTGGACATTGACGACGGCAACCTTGAGCTGAGCGGATGCCACAGTGGCGAGAGGCGCAAGGACGAAGCACAGCAGGCCCGCGCGAATGGCCAGGGAACGGAACATAGTTATGGAACTCCTCAGGATGGAAACACACAGGTTAGCACACGCTGCGGAGCCGCAAAGCATGGTCCGGGACCTCGACTGCACCGCAACTCCCGGCGTCGGCGCTAACCGAACCTTCATCTTTACTCAGACTGCCAGCCGCTAAGATAAGTTCCATGAGGATTGCCCTCGGGCAGATCAATCCGACGGTGGGCGATCTCGCGGGAAATCTGGCGTTGATGCTGCGCTTCGCGAAGGATGCGGCGGCGAAAAAGGCCGACCTGATTGTCTTCCCGGAGCTCTCCATCACCGGCTACCCACCGCGCGATCTGGTCGAAAAACCGAGCTTCATCGAACGCTCCGAGAAGGCCGTCGAACAGCTCGCGGAAGCGGCGCGCGATCTTCCGATTTCGATCATCGCCGGGTATGTGGGAAGGTCCCACAAGCCGACCGGAAAGCAGGCCACCAACTCGGCCGCGATCATCCGCGACGGCCGTATTCTGATGCGCCAGACGAAGATTCTGCTGCCTACCTACGATGTTTTCGACGAGGCCCGGAACTTTGTGGCGGCGGACACGCAATCCGTCTGGCGGACCGCTACCGGCGATATCGCCCTGACCATCTGCGAAGACGCCTGGAACGACAAACAATTCTGGCCGCACCGACTCTACAAACGCGACCCCGTCGACGAGTTGATGCAACAGCGCGCCGGCCTGATCGTCAGCATCAATGCGTCGCCATTCCACATCGGCAAACGCGAATTGCGCGACGAGATGTTCCGCGCCATGGTGCGGCGGCACGGCGTGCCGGCCATCGTGGTCAATCAGGTCGGTGGCAACGATCAGATCGTTTTCGACGGCACCAGCTTCGTAATGGATGCCGCAGGAAACGTAATCGCGTCCGCGGCGTCTTTCAGCGAAGACCTTGTGATTGCGGACCTTTCTTTGGGCGCCAACGGCACAGGCGAAGGCGACCGGCACGCGAATCTCGCCGACGAGTGCGATGCCGTCTATCAGGCGCTGGTGCTCGGCACGCGGGATTACATCCGCAAGTGCGGTTTCGAACGTGTGTTGATCGGGTTGAGCGGCGGGATCGATTCTTCGCTAACCGCTGTGATTGCGGTGGATGCCGTGGGGCGGGAAAACGTCCGTGGAGTTGCCATGCCGGGGCCTTTCTCTTCGGATCACAGCATTGCGGATGCAAAAGCTCTGGCCGAACGGCTTGGGGTGGCATTCGACGTGATTCCGATTACGCCGGCATACGACGAGATGCTGCGCGTGCTCGGACCCGTCTTCGACGGCTTGCAGCCGGATGTCACGGAAGAGAATATCCAGGCCCGGCTGCGCGGGCTCACGCTGATGTCGCTGTCGAACAAATTCGGCGCCATGGTGCTGACGACCGGCAACAAGAGCGAGTTGGCCGTCGGCTATTGCACGTTGTACGGCGATATGTGTGGAGGTCTTGCCGTAATCAGCGATTTGCCGAAGACGATGGTCTACTCTTTATCGCGGATCGCCAACTGCCGCCATCAATGCGCAATCCCGGAGTCGGTGTTTGAGAAGCCGCCGTCGGCTGAGCTGCGGCCGGATCAGAAAGACAGCGATTCCCTCCCCCCCTATGACATCCTCGACAGCATTCTGCGGCTCTACGTGGAAGAGAATCACGCGGTCGGAGATGTGGCTGCGGAATTGGCGCTGCCGATCGAACTCGTGCGGGATGTGGTGCGAAAAGTCGATCGCAACGAATATAAACGCCAGCAGGCGGCGCCAGGTCTGAAAGTCACATCGAAAGCTTTCGGCATGGGCCGCCGGCTGCCGGTAGCGCAACGTTATTCGGAGTGTGAATGAAAATGCGTGTCGCAATGATCGTGCTCATGCTGGGGGCAGCGCTGCTGATATCGCAGCCATCGCCCAGAGAACAAGTCGGTCCGACGCCCGACGGCGGCTTTCTGCTGAGCAGCGGCTGGCGGATCAAGGCCGCGGGCACGCAAATCGGCGTCGATACCTTTCCCATGGCTGCGGTGGTCACACCGGACAAGAAGTTCGTGCTGGTGCTGAACGGCGGCTACAATCCTCCGACCGTCAGCGTGATCGATATCGCGAGCGCAAAGGAGCTCAGCCGCGCCCCGGTGCCCGACGGCTGGCTGGGCCTGACGATGACCAAAACGGGCGACAAGCTCTACGTCGGCGGAGGCTCGAAAGCAGCTATCTACGAATTTTCCTTCGCTAAAGGAATTCTCACGCCCTCGCGAGTGTTTCCGATCGTTGCCGAGAAGGACCGCAAGCCCACCGACTTCATCGGCGATGTCCAGTTCTCGCCGGATGGGCGGCTCCTCTACGCAGCGGATCTCTACCATGATTCCGTCGTGGTGGTGAATCCTCAATCGGGCCTTGTGCTCTCGCGGATCAAGACAGGCCGCCGGCCATATCGAATCCTCTTTCATCCCTCGGGGAAGAGCTTTTACGTTTCGAGCTGGGCCGAAGGGGCCGTCAGCCAATACGAAACGAACACCGGGAACCGTCTCGCCAATACGCGTGTAGGAGCGCACACAACCGACATGGTGTGGCGCGAAGGGCCCGTGGAAGACCAGCCGGGTATCACCGCTCGCCTGTTCGTTTCGGCATCGAATACGAACAATGTGTATGTCCTGGGGGCCACGGAATCGGGCGGCCTGTCGAGGCTGGAAACGATCAATATTGCCTTGACTCCGAATCAACCGCTGGGCTCGACGCCGAGCGGCCTGGGTCTCAGCGCGGATGGCGAGAAGCTGTTTGTCGCCTGCGCCGACGCGAACACGGTCGGCGTTATCGGCATAGCGGAAGCGCGCAGCCACGTTCTGGGATTCTTGCCCGTCGGCTGGTATCCAACCACCGCCTTCGGCCTTCCCGACGGGCGCATAGGGGTTCTGAACGGCAAGGGTCTGGGGTCGTTTGCGAATCCGAAGGGCCCGAATCCGCTGGTGGAAGTCGTGCGCGACCACGAGGGCGTGCGGAACGATCAGTACGTCGCCACAACGCAACGGGGCACGGTAGGCCTCGTCGATTATCCGGATGAACAGAAGCTCGAGGAATATACGCGCGAGGTGCTGGGCAATTCGCCGTATCGCGATGCTCTGCTCGACGACCCGGGCATTCCAGCGAACAATCCGGTGCGCCCCAGCGGGCCGATCAAGCACGTCATCTACGTGATCAAGGAAAATCGGACGTACGATCAGGTGCTGGGTGACATCAAGCAGGGTAACGGAGACGCTTCGCTCACGCTGTTCGGCGCCGCGGTAACGCCGAATCTGCACAAGCTCGCAACGGAGTTCGTGCTGCTCGACAACTTCTACGAGAACGCTGACGTAAGCGCCGACGGCCACAACTGGGCGATGGCCGCGATCGCGCCGGATTATACGCAGCGTCTCTGGCCCAATCAGTACGCCCGGCGCCGGTCGACCTACGATTTCGAAGGGGGCGAGCCAGCCAACTCGCCGCCCGCCGGATACCTGTGGACAAACGCGGTGCAGGCCGGAATCTCAGTCCGAAACTACGGCGAATGGTCGGTTCCAGTGAAATCGGCCGACGGCGATGTGGATGTGAAGGTCAACGATCCGGTCCTCGAAAAAGTCTCCGACAAGGACTATGCCCCGTACGATCTGGACTATGCGGATCGCGATCGCGCGGACGAATTCATCAGCGAGCTGAACGGATTCGAAAAAGCTGGAAAGATGCCGCAGTTGCTGATCGTACGCATGGGTAACGATCACACCTCGGGCACAACGCCCGGCAAGATTGCCCCACTCTCGGCAGCGGCCGACAACGATCAGGGCGTCGGGAAAATTGCGGAGGCGGTTTCCAAAAGCCCTTTCTGGAATGAGACGGCGATGTTCGTTATCGAAGACGACGCCCAGAATGGCCCGGATCACGTCGACTCGCATCGCGCCCCGGCGTGGGTGATCTCGCCGTGGGTGAAAAAGGGGACAGTGAACAGCACGATGTTCACGCAGGCGTCGGTCCTTCGCACCATGGAGATCATTCTCGGAATGCGTCCGATGACCACCTACGACGCGGGCGCGCGGCCGATGTTCAGCGTCTTCAACACCACGCCGGTGGCGGGTCAGTACGCGCTCGAGAAACCGCAGACGCGGCTCGACCAGCGCAATCCGGCGAAGTCTCCCACGGCGGCGCGGTCGTTGAAAATGAATTTCAAAGATGCGGACGACGTGGATGACGACGAGTTGAACGCGATCCTTTGGGCCGCCATCAAAGGACCTGATGCGCCGCCGCCTGTGCCGGTGAGAAGCCGCTTCGCGCGCTAGCATCCTGCTTCCAGAGTTAATTCATGCCGATCGGCCGCAGGGCGCCATCCTGCCCCCGACAGACCAGAAACTTCCGAGTCACCGGCAATCAGTATTCTTTCACCGCCGTTTCGCATTCGCCCGTGTCGGACAATGAAGAATTCGACTGTCCGCAATGGCGAAAATCTACCTGTGCTTTCTTTGGCACATGCACCAGCCGTTCTACAAAGACCTTGTGTCGGGCGAGTACCGTCTCCCCTGGACACGGATGCACGCGCTGAAGGATTACTACGGAATGGTCCGGATTCTCGAGGACTTTCCGGCAATCCGCCAGACCTTCAATCTTGTGCCGTCGATGATCGTGCAGGTGGAAGAGTACGCGCGCGGCGAGGCGCGCGACCCGTTTCTCGAATGCGCGCTCAAGCCTGCCGAGAGCCTCACGGCCCAGGAACATCGTTTCATTCTGGGTAACTTTTTCATGGCGAATCCCGCGCGCATGATCCAGCGCTATCCGCGATACGGTGAGCTCTATGCGGCGCACCACGCCCAAAGTGCAGCAGGCGACGTGAAAGGCGTTTTCGGTGTGCAGGAGTTTCGCGATCTGCAGGTCCTGTCGCAGTTAGCGTGGTTCGACGAAGAGTTTCAGGAGAAGGACCCTGAAGTCCGGGGGCTGGTGGAAAAAGGGCGGAATTACAGCCTGGAAGATCAGGCGTTGATGGGCCGCAAGCAGCGCGAGATCTGCGCGCAGGTAATTCCGGAATACCGCAAACTCGCGCAGTCCGGGCAGATCGAGATTTCCACCACGCCGTTCTACCACCCGATTCTGCCGCTGCTTTGCGACAGCGATATCGCTTCGGTCGCCCATCCGCACGTTCCCTTGCCGCCCAGATTCTGTTTTGCGGAGGACGCGCGTCTGCAGCTTGAAATGGCCCGCGACTATATCGAGAAAACCTTTGGCGTCGCTCCAGCGGGATTGTGGCCATCCGAAGGGTCGGTTTCCGACCACGTGCTCGAACTCGCCGCCGCGACAGGCTTTCAGTGGGCGGCGACCGACAACGGCGTCCTCGACCGCACTCTGCGGCGGGCCGCGACGCCGGAGATCACCTATCGCCCCTACCGGTGGTCGCAAAGGGAGCGCGAGATCCGAATGATTTTCCGCGACCATGTGCTCAGCGACCTGATCGGGTTCGTATATTCGGGCATGGGAGCGGCGGAAGCCGCGCAGGATTTTCTGCATCGAATCCGGGAAAATTGCCGGGGAATGCTGGCCAGCGGCCGTGACGCGCTGGTGCCGATCATTCTCGACGGCGAAAACGCATGGGAGTACTACGACCACAATGGCCGTCCGTTTTTCCGCGAACTGTACAGGCGGATTCAGGATGACGGCGACCTGGAGGCGATCACGGTTCGAGAGGCGCTGCAACGGCTCGAACCGGAACCGTTGACACACATTCATCCAGGGTCCTGGATCAACGCCAATTTCGACGTCTGGATCGGCGCCGAGGAAGACAACAAATCGTGGCGGCTTCTGCTCGATGCACGCAAAGCGCTCGAAGGCGCAACCCAGGCCAGCGACGAGCAGAAGAAACGGGCGCGCGAAGAGATCCTGATCGCGGAAGGGAGCGACTGGAACTGGTGGTATGGCCCGGAGCACGAAACGGCCAATGCCCGCGAGTTCGATCAGATCTACCGCGAGCATCTGGCGAATGTTTACCGGTCGTTGGGAATTGCGACCCCGCCGGAGCTTTCGCTTCCGATCCTCAAGCTTGCGCGCGACGAAACGCTGACCCCGCCGCTTGGCCCGATCGCGCCCACCATCAACGGCGTCGTCGATTCATACTTTGAATGGCTTGGCGCTGGTATATATCGTGTCGATCAGCGCTCGGGCGCAATGCATGGAAAGCGTGCGCTGGTGCGCGAGGTGCGCTATGGGGCGAGCGATTCGATGGTTTTCCTGAGAATTGATTTTTCTGACGGGAAGGCGGATCTCGAAGGTCTGGAGATCCGCGCGGAAATGGCTGGAGCCAATGGGAAACCGCTCCAGATGCTTGGAATTTGCGTTCAGGCGGGCGCGGCGATCGCCGAAGGAAAGGGCGGTAAAGCCGCGTTCAAAGATGTAATGGAAATAGCGCTGCCGTCAACAGGGGATTCAGCCCGGGTGCGCCTCTCCTTCTGGCGGGATGGCTTGCCGATCGAGGCCATCCCGCCACAGGATTATTTGGAGATTTCCGCACCCACAGGTTGGAATGCGTGAGGAACTATGACTTCCGCGCCGAGTTCCGATTCAGCAATGTTTCCAGTTTTGAAGCGGCCGCGGGTGTCTTGACCCCGCCGGTCAGCACTTCGCGGTTGCTGACATCGCGGCCATAGAGTTCTTTCTTCGTGTCGTCGTCCGGCCGAAGAGTGGCCCCTTCGAGCGTCAACCCCCCGAAGATTCCGCGCGAACGCGAATAAGAGAGCATTTCAGCATGCATCGCGGCATCGGTTTCCGCACTGGCGGCACGGCCTACCGGTCCGGCAGCGGCGGAAGCGTCGGCGCCAAGCGTAAATTTGTCGTTCAGGAGGTGCTTCATACCTGAATCGTTCATCACGAGCAGGACGATATCCTGTTCCGTCCCGCCGATTTGCAGACCGAAGCTCCCGCCTTCGATCCGGATTGGGGCTGGAGCGCTCCAGCCGCTTCCACTGGCACGGCGGCACATGGCAAAGCCCCGGCCGTATTTCGCGCCGACGATGAAGCCGGCCTTTTTCAGATTGGGTACGACTACGACGCAGTGGGACTTGTCCATCAGGTCCTGTGGAATGCCCTTGTCAGAGGCACGCATCATATCGGTGAGAACATCAGATGAGGCGTCGAGTCTATCAACGACGGTACTTTCTTTCGCGGCCTGCATCGCCAGAGGGCTGATGGTGGCCAAAGCTAAAAACGTCAAGAGGGTGGTACGCATCCGCAAATCTCCTTTTCGGTGATGATATATTGCTCGTGTCTGACCACTGTGCGGAACCGCACGAAATCGACCCGCCGAACCTAATGGCCCAGTGTCGATCGTTGAGCGAAGTTCAAAATAGCGCCCGGCACAATTCCGAGGAAGAACGTGCCGATTGCAGGCAGGATCAGCGCAGCGCGCAGGCCCGGTGTCAGCGGCTCGATATTGTTGACCACTTCGCCCGGCTCGTGCATGTACATCACGACAAGCAGGCGCAGATAGTAATAAGCCGCGACCGCGCTGTTGAGGAGGCCGAGCACCGTGAGCCAGATCAGATTCGATTCGATGGCGGCGCGGAAGATATAAAACTTACCGAAGAAGCCGCCGGTCAGCGGCACGCCGATCAGTGACATCAGGAAAATCGTCAACATGGCAGCGGTTACAGGCTGCCGTCTGCCGAGCCCTGCAAGGTCGTCAATTCTCAGATGGCGTTCGCCCTTGCCAGCCAGGTGAATCACTACGACGAAAGCTCCGATGTTCATCAACGCGTAGGCGGCAAGATAGAACATGGCGGCCGCGGTGCCGATTTCAGAACGCGCCGCCAGCGCCACCAAAACGTAACCGGCATGCGCGATCGAGCTATAGGCCAGCATTCGCTTCAGGTTCTGCTGGGTAAGCGCGGCGAAATTGCCGATGGTCATTGAGAGCAGCGCCGAAATCCAGATAAGCGGCTCCCAGCCGGAGGCGATCGGCTGGAACGCCGTCAGGAAGATGCGGAAAAAGATAGCGAACGCGGCTGCTTTAGGACCCGTCGCCAGGAATGCGGCCACCGGCGCGGGAGCACCCTGGTAGACGTCGGGAGTCCATACCTGGAAGGGCGCACCCGACACCTTGAATGCGAGGCCAACGAACATCAGCGCGGCGGCGACACTGACCATTCCGAACGCAGGCACGTTGCCGGGAGTATTGAGCACATCGCGGATGCCATCGAGCTTCGTGGTTGCGGTGACGCCGTAGATCAGCGCGATGCCGTAAAGCAGGAAGCCGGTGGCGAAAGATCCCAGCAGGAAGTATTTGAGCGCGGCTTCGTTATTGCGCCGGTCGGCTCGCAGATATCCGGCAAGGATGTAGGTGGCGATCGACGAAATTTCGAGTCCGATGAACACCATCATCAAATCGTTCGCCGCCACCATCACACACTGGCCGACTATCGCGAAGAGAAGCAACCCGTGAAATTCTCCGGTCTCGGCCTTTTCGAGATCGAGATACCGGTAAGAAGCGAGAACGGTTAGAATGCCGATCGCGATTACGAGAAATCGGAAGAACGTGGCGAAGCCATCGACGATCAGCAGGTTGGAAAAAGCAGCGCCTTGTACGGAATATGCGCCGGCCGTACCCAGTGCCGCCGCGAGCAGGGCAACGATCGAGAAATGTCCGAAAAGTTTCGGGAACCGTTTGGCGAAAAGCGGATCCAGAATCATCACCAGCGTGCCGGCGATAGTAAGGATGGTTTCAGGCGCGACACGCAGAAGATCATCTGCGCTGGGGGCGAAACTAGCGGGCATGCGCGTTGCCTCCCGCCGCGGCCCCGGCCGATCCGGCTCTGTAACCGGGCAACGATACCCGGAGCGGCGCGTTCGATTTGCTTTGATCGAGAATCTTCAAATTTGCTTCCGTTATAGCGGGCAGAAAGGTCTGGGTGTAGATGCCCATCCAGACCATCATGATGACGAGCGGAATCATACAAGCCCATTCGCGGGCATTGAAATCGGGCATGTGATGCTTCACTTCGTCGACGAGTTCACCGAAAAACACCCGCTGGTACATCCACAGCATGTAACAGGCGGAGAGGATCACGCCGATAGCCGCGAAAATGGTCCAGGTGAAGTTTGCCTGCGCGGTCCCCTGTAGAACGAGGAATTCTCCCACAAAGTTATTCAGGGTCGGAAGGCCAATACTGGCCAGTGTCGTGATCAGAAAGATGGTGGAAAGCCACGGCGCGGCTGTAGCAACGCCGCCGAAGTCTGAGATTGCCAATGAGTGCCGCCGCTCGTACATAAAGCCCACGAGGATGAAGAGCGCGCCGGTGGAAATTCCATGATTCAACATCTGGTAGACGGCGCCATCGAGACCCATTTGCGTAAACGAAAAGATTCCGAGAACGACGAAGCCGAGATGGCTGACCGAGGAGTAGGCCACCAGTTTCTTCATGTTCGGCTGCACCATTGCGACAAGCGCTCCGTAGACGATGCCGATAATCGCCAGGATGACGATCCATGGAGCGTTCTCGCGCGCCGCCGTCGGGAACATCGGGAGGCAGAAGCGCACCAGACCGTAAGTGCCCATCTTCAGCATCACGGAGGCCAGCATCAGGGAACCGGCGGAAGGCGCTTCCACGTGAGCATCCGGAAGCCAGGTATGCAGCGGGAACAGCGGTACCTTGATCGCGAACGCAATGAAGAATGCGAGGAACAGGAACGTCTCCTCGCTGTGCGAAAGCATGATCCTGCCGCTCGCGATCCCATTGAGGATCGCAGCATAGTCGAATGTGCCGGCGCGATTGTAGAGGAAGATAATCGCGGTCAGCATCAACACTGAGCCCGCCATCGTATACAGGAAGAACTTGACGGCAGCGTAGATGCGCCGGTCGTGTCCCCAGATGCCGATCAGGAAATACATCGGGACCAGAACAACTTCCCAGAAAACATAGAAGAGGAAGAGATCCCACGCGGCAAAGACGCCGACGAGTCCGAATTCAAGAAGCAGCAGGAACGCAAAGAATTCCTTGGTGCGGTCTTTGATATAGCGCCATGATATGCCGATCGCGATCGGCGTCAGGAATGTGGAAAGAATGATCAGCCAGAGGCTCAGGCCATCGATGCCGACGTGCCAGTGGATCTCAGGGTTCGCGATCCAGACCGTGTCGGTTACGAATTGCTGGCCGGGTTGCCCCGTCTGGTAGCCGGTGATGAGCCCGATGGAAAGGACAAAGGTCAGGAGCGAGAAAGCCAGTGTGATTGTCCGGATCAGCTTTTCCTGCGCGCGCGGAATCAGCAGCGTCAGGATGAAGCCGATGCCCGGGAGCGCGATCAGGAGGTCGAGGAGGTTCATTGGCCCACCCCCGCAAAGCCCATTGCAGTTATGCCCATGACAATGAGCAGAGCAACCGCCCCGATAACCACCCATGTCGCGTAACTGCGAATGTTGCCGGACTGCAGAAGCTTCAGCACCCCGCCGATACTTTTCGACTGGCTGCCGACGCCATTCACCGTCGCGTCGATAACGCCCTGATCGATTCCATGCCAGAGGACCGTCTCGGACCCGGCAACCATCGGATGAACCACCGTAGCGTCGTAAATCTCGTCCACGAAGTATTTGTTGTAGACGAGTGTGTAGACGCCGCCGAGAGAAGATGCGATGCGATTAGGCAGTTCCGTGTTCACAACGTACATGTAGTACGCGATCGCGATACCGAGGAGGCCGACGCCGATCGAGACCGCCAAAAGCATCGGGTTATCCGGTTCTTCCGCGATGGGGAACATGCTTTCGAGAATTTTGGGGACGTTGAACACATAACCGCCGACCACGGATAGAACCGCGAGAACAGCGAGCGGTCCCCACATCGAAACAGGGGATTCATGCGGATGCCCGTGGCCCTTGTACTCGCCGAAAAACGTCATGAACATCGCGCGGAACACGTAGAAGGCGGTCATCCCCGCGGTAACTGCGCCAACCCAGAACATCCATGGAGCGTGCTGGTAAGCGGCGGCGAGGATCGCGTCTTTGCTCCAGAAGCCGGCCAGCGGAGGGACTCCAGCGATCGCCAGCGCGGCGGCCAGCAAGGTCCAAAACGTTATCGGGGCATACTTTTTCAGGCCGCCCATGTGGCGCATGTCCTGCTCGCCGTGACAAGCGTGGATTACGCTGCCGGCGCCGAGAAAGAGCAGAGCTTTAAAGAACGCGTGCGTCATCAGATGCCAGATGCCGGCGGAGAAAGCGCCGACCCCTACACCGAGGAACATGTAGCCCAGTTGCGAAACCGTCGAGTAAGCGAAGACTTTCTTGATGTCGTTCTGCACCAGGCCAATGGTCGCTGCGAAAACGGCAGTCGCCAGACCGATGATCGCCACAGTTTCCATGGCGGCGGGGGCATGCGTGAAAATCGCAGCCGATCGCGTGCACATATAAACGCCGGCGGTGACCATCGTCGCGGCGTGAATGAGCGCCGATACGGGCGTTGGACCCTCCATCGCATCGGGCAGCCACACGTAAAGCGGAAGCTGTGCTGATTTGCCGCAGGCGCCGAGCAGCAGAAGCAGCGCGATGGCGGTCAGGGTGCCGGTTGGCTTCCCAGGCGCCGCCGAGAAGACGTCGGAGAAGTTGAGCGTGCCGAAGTTCACGACGATCAGGAACATCGCCAGCGAGAATCCGAAATCGCCGATGCGGTTCACGATGAAGGCTTTGTTTCCGGCTGTCGTAGCGCTGTGTTTGATGAAGTAGAAGCCGATCAGCAGGTAACTGCAGAGACCCACGCCTTCCCAGCCGACGAAGAGGATCAGATAGTTCGCGGCCAGCACCAGGTTCAGCATGAAGAACATGAACAGGTTCAGATAGGCGAAGAACCGGTAATAGCCTTCTTCATGCGCCATGTAACCGGTGGCGTAGATGTGAATGATGGACCCGATGCCGGTGACGATCATCAGCATGATCATCGTCAGCTTGTCCACCGCGAAATCCCAGCCGACCGAGAATTCACCGCTTTTGATCCACGTGAAGTAGTGCTCGTGGACCGGCGTGGCGGCCAGATCGGGAACCGTGAGAAACACCTTCATCACCCAGCCGAACGAGAGAACGACGCTGGCGACGGCAATGAAGTTGACGATGGTCTTCGAAAATTTCCGGCCGAAAATGCCGTTGATCAGAAATCCGAGAAACGGGAGCGCGGGAATGAGCCAGAGATTCTGCATCAGTTCTTGAGTGAGTCGATTTCGTCGATGTTCAAAGTAGCGCGATTTTTGAACACCGTCAGGATGATCGCGAGTCCGACGGCGGCTTCAGCGGCGGCCACCACCATCACGAAGAAGGTAAAAATATGTCCGGTGACTTGTTTGTGCTGGTTCGAAAATGCCACGAAGCTCAGGTTGACCGCGTTCAACATCAGCTCGATGCACATGAACACGGTGATGATGTTGCGCCGGAAAAGAAAGCCGGCGACTCCCAGGGCGAAGATCATCGCGCTCAGAATCAGATACCAGGAGATCGGCACACCGTTGTTCAGGGCCTGCAGGGCCTCGGGCATCTAGTTCATTTCCTTTCGGGCGAGCACGATTGCGCCGAGAATCGCGATCAGGATCAGTACCGAGGTGACCTCAAACGGCAGCAGGTAGTCGGTGAAGAGCGCCAGTCCGACGCTCTCCGCGGAACCACCGCTGAAGTTGCCGAACTTGACGTACCCCGCGTTGGCGAAACCCTGCTGCACGAAAAGACCGATAAGGCCGATGAACGCAAGGAGCGCAGGCACCCCGAGGAGTTGCGAGGTCCACGACCGGCCGCGCCGCTCCTCCGCACCCGCGTTGAGGAGCATGATGACGAAGATGAACAGCACCATGACCGCTCCCGCGTAGACGATGATCTGCGCCATGGCGATGAACTCCGCGCCGAGCAGCAGGTAGAGAACCGCGATGGCGCCCATCACACCAATGAGCGACAAAGCACTCGCGATCGGATGCTTCTGCAGCACCACGTTGATGGCGGAGATCAGGGCAATGGCTGCGAAAACGAGAAAGAAAAATAGATCCATCGTTGTCAGACTCAGGACGTCAACGCCACCAGAAACCCGGTGATCAGGAGATTCAACAGCGCCGCGGGAAACAAGCCCTTCCAGGCGAAACTCATCAGCTGGTCATACCGAAAGCGCGGCAACGTCGCGCGGATCCAGACGAAGACAAACAGCAGGAATCCGCACTTGGCCAGAAACCAGAAAAGCGGCATCAATACGGGCACCAGCGGCGGAAAGAGCATCAGTCCCGCGAGCCCGAAAAAAACAACGCCGAACGCCGGCAGCGTGTACCTGTCGAAGGGCCGCGCCGGGTTAAGTCCGTGATAAACGCAGATGGCGCCCGAAATAGCCAGAATCATCGGCGCCGCGAAATTCGAGCCGTATTCCACCGGCCACAGCGGATGCCAGCCCCCCAGAAACAACAGCGTCGCGATCGAGCAAACCGTCACCATATTCGCGTATTCGGCCATGAAGAACGCCGCGAATGTCATGCTGCTGTACTCGACATGGAAGCCCGCGACGAGTTCGTTCTCCGCTTCCGGCAGGTCGAACGGGATTCGGTTCGTCTCCGCGAACGCGGCGATCATGAAAATGATGAAGCTGAAAATCTGTGGGAACGGTCCCGCGAATACCGCCCACTTCGGAAGAATGCCGAAGTTGTAACCCGCCTGCGAATTGACGATCTCCCGAAGACTCAAAGATCCTGCAATCAGCAGCGGCGACGCGATCGCCAGACTCATCGGCAATTCGTAGCTGATCATCTGGGCGGAACTGCGCAGCCCGCCAAGCAGCGCGTATTTGTTGTTCGACGACCATCCGGCCAGTGCAATTCCGTAAACTCCCATCGAGCTGATGGCGAGAATTACCAGCAGGCCGACGTTGACGTCGGTGAGCTGCATCTGAGTTGTCCAGCGCCCGATCGTGACCTGCGTCCCGAACGGAATCACGGAGATCGAAATCAGCGCCATGAATACCGCAAGGAATGGCGCGAGCAAATAGAAGAATGCATTCACGTGCGGCGGCATCACGCCTTCTTTGGTGATGAGCTTGATCACGTCAGCGAGGGGCTGCAGTAAACCATGCGGACCCACGCGTGACGGACCCATGCGAACCTGCACATGCGCGATCACCTTGCGTTCCACCCACTGCAGATACGCGAGCACGGTCAGGAGCACGAACGCAATGATTGCGGTCTTGATGAGCGTGATGACGATAAATTCCATGGTTATTTTCTTAACCGCGCACCACGGCCTTTGGGCCTGTGCGCTCCGTCTGCGCCGGACTCATCCGTGCACGTACTCCTCTTTGTCGGGAGGCGGAGGCGCCGAATGCGGTTCAATCACTGAATTCAAGATCTTAGAATATCGCCCCAGTGTTCCCGACGTGAAGAGATTCTCGTGCGCCGAACGAATGAGATCCGGGCGGCTCTCAACGCCTACGCGGCCGTTGACGGGCATCGTCTGCTGCGCACCGATCGTGACCAGAGCCAGCGGAATATCGTAGCCCTTCACTGTGCGGCGGATCTCACCATAAACCGTATCCGGCAGCCATGGACCCATGTGCCGCGCGTAGTCCATTTCCTTCGCGATCAGGCCGATGATTTCGAGATCGGTCTTCGCGCCCATGGTGGATAGCGCGCGCTTGAGGCGCTGCACTTCGCCGCAGACATTGGTCACAGTGCCGGTTTTCTCATATGCGTTCGCGGCGGGCAATACGACGTCGGCACGCTGCGCAGTCTCGGTCAGGAACATATCCTGCACGACCACGAAGGCTTGCTTTGAAGCCAGCGGACCAGTTTTGAGCGGGTTGGCGCCGACCACCCAGAGCGCATCGAGATCTTCGGCGGCCAGCATTTCCTGAACCGTCAGGCCCGGCGCGCCGGACGCGTGGTAGCCGGGAAGCAACTCGGGAACGAGACCCATGTCGATGGCGCCCCGTGAATTCGAATAATCGACCAGCGGGCAGTATTTGACGGAGATTCCAAGCGACTGGCCGAACGCCACCAGCTGCCGGACCGGATCCCCCTTTACGGAATCGTTGAACAGAATCACCAGTTCCGATTCCGCCGCCAGCGCATCGCGCAGTTCGGGAAGCGCTTCGAGTTCCGTTCCCGCGACTTTGCGGATGGCCTTCGTGGCAGCGGTATCCTCGCGAACAGCCTCAGGCGTAACGACGTAAACATGCGCACCGCGAAGGCGCTGATTCGTGCGGATCTGGAAAGCGACGAACGGCTGCTCGACCGCGAGATCGGCTCCGATGATCAGGAAAGCTTTGCGTTCGGTGAAATCCTGCGTGGCCGCAAGCGAGCCGCCGGTTCCGCTCAGCGCGTCGACGAGAGTCACGACATCGCCGGTACGATGGTGATCGATATTATTTGTCCCGAGGCACTCGCGCGCGAACTTCTGCAGATAAAAATTCTCTTCGTTGGTCGTATGGTTCGAGCCCACCACGCCGAATTTTCCGCCGCGCGCTTTTATCCCGCTGAACTTTTCCGCGACAGTTGAAAGCGCCTTCGACCAGGAGACGGGCTGAAGTTTTCCGTTGACCCGGATCATCGGCGACTGCAGCCGGTCTTCGTGCTCCGAGAAGTCGAATGCGTAACGGCCCTTGATGCAGAGAAATTCGCCGTTGATACCGGAGCGGTCGCGATTATTGCCGCGGATGATCTTGTCGTTGCGGACGCCCAGCGTGGTCTTGCACCCGTTCGAGCAATGCGTGCAGATCGTGCCGACGTGCTCCATTTCCCAGGGGCGTGTCTGATACCGGTAGGTCCCGCTGGTCAGCGCGCCGACCGGACAGATGTCGATGCACTGTCCGCATTCGTCGCAATTGAGATGATCGCCCTCGTTGGGAGCGATCAGGGAGATAGCGCCGCGATTGATGACGCCCAGCGCCCCGACCCCCATCCCTTCGTCGCAAACGCGCACGCAGCGGAAACAGAGAATGCAGCGCGGCCCGTCATAAAACACCACAGGGGACCATTGCTGCTCGTCGACGTGCCCCTTGTTCTCGGTGAACCGGCTTTCCCCCGCGCCGTAGCGGAACACCATATCCTGCAGGTCGCACTCGCCGCCCTTGTCGCAGACCGGGCAATCGAGCGGATGATTCGTCAGAAGAAATTCGAGCGTTGACTTCCGCGCCGCCGCCACCTGCGCCGTGTCGGTGTGGACCACCATTCCTGCCGAAACCGGAAGAGTGCATGCGACCTGCATCTTCGGCATTTTCTCTACTTCGACGAGGCACATGCGGCAGGCGGCCTGCAGCGAATAGCCTTCGTAATAGCAGAACGACGGGATCTCGACACCGGCCTGCTTGGCCGCTTCGATAACGAGCGTGCCGGCGGGCGCTTCGATCTCTTTGCCGTCGATTGTGAATTTGACCAGATCAGCCATGTTGTCTTCGGTTACTGCCTGCCTTCGAGCCGTGTCAGCCGCGCGTGGAACTCGCGATGATCGTAGTCAACAACATTGATCAAACCATCGAGCCTGCCGCCGATTTCATCCACTCGCACGGTCAATTTCTCCAAAGAATCCTGGAACAGCGCCTGGGAGCGAAGGAGCATCTTGTGTTCGGCGCCGAAGATTTCGTGCTCGCCAATAATATGTTCGATGGCGATTTCGATGCGGTCCAGCCTCGAGGGATTGTCCTGATGTCCGTTGGTTTCCGCCATCGTTACACCGCCACCAGTCGCGACGACTTCTCATATGGGCAGGGTTTGCCGTCCAGATGCGCTTCGAATTCCTCGCGCCACTTCTCGACAATGGAAATGGTCGGCAGCGCGGCCGCATCGCCCAGAGGACAGAAGGTCCGGCCGAGCATGTTCCGCGAAAGATCGCCGATGAGCACGATATCGCTGCGCGTCCCCATCCCTTCATGGAAGCGCTGCAGAAGTTTCCGCAGCCAGGTCGTACCCTCGCGGCAGGGGATACACCAGCCGCAGCTTTCGTGCGCATAGAAGCGCATGATGCGCAGGGCAGCTTTGACCATGCAGGTGTCTTCGTCCATAACGACGACGCCGCCCGAGCCAAGCATCGACTTTGCCGCCGCGAGCGTGTCGTAATCCATGGCCAGATCGCATTCATCGGCCTTGAGAACCGGACACGACGAGCCGCCCGGAATCACAGCCTTCAACTTCCTGCCATTGCGCATGCCGCCACCGACTTCGTTGATCATGCGCATCAGATTAAAGCCCATCGGCAACTCATAGACGCCGGGCTTATTGATGTGACCGGATAAACAGAAGAACCGAGTGCCGCCGTTTTTCGGCGTCCCAAGACCGGCGAAGTAAGCGCCGCCGTTCAGAATAATCGGCGGCACAGCGCAGAACGTTTCGACGTTGTTGAGAATTGTAGGGGAAGCGTACGCCCCCGCTACGGCCGGAAAAGGTGGGCGGATACGGGGATTTCCCCGTTTTCCCTCGAACGATTCCAGCAGCGCGGATTCTTCGCCGCACTCATATGCCCCCGCGCCGGAATGCGTTGCAAGATTGAACTTCACGCCACGGCCCAGGATGTTGTCGCCGAGATACCCGCGCGCGTAGGCTTCCTCGATCGCGCGGTCCATAACCTCGATCAGATACCGATACTCGCCGCGAATGTAGACGTAACCCTGCTGTGCGCCCACCGCGAGCCCCGCGATCAAGCAGCCTTCGATGAGCTGATGCGGATCGTACTCGATGAGCAGCCGATCTTTGCAGGTGCCCGGCTCGGACTCATCGGCGTTGACCATGATGTACTTCGGCTTCGGCGATTGCCTCGGCACAAAGCCCCACTTCAATCCTGTCGGGAAGCCCGCGCCGCCGCGGCCGCGCAACCCGGAAGCTTTGACTTCGCTGATGATGTCTTCCTGCGACATCCCGATCGCCTTCTCGAACGCCTTGTAGCCCTCGTTCGCGAGGTAGGTTTCGATGGACTGCGAATTCGGCAGACCGAACCGGCGGCTGAGGAGTCTGACTTCAAGCGGATTCGGTTGGTTATAAAGCATCAGCAGTTCACCTTCGCGACTTCGGTGATTTCTTCAGGCCGCTTGCCGGCCTGCAGCCCATCCAGCAGTTTGTCGAGCTGCGCCGGAGTCACATCGTGATAGAAGTCGTAATTGATCTGGATCGCCGGAGCCCAGGAGCAAGCCCCGATGCATTCGACTTCCTCGAGCGAGATGAAGCCATCCGCCGAGACTTCCTTGTGGCCGAGGTGGAGTTTTTTGCAAGCCTGTTCGTAAAGCTCCGCACCGCCAACCAGCAGGCAGGAAATGTTGGTGCAAATCTGCACGTGATACTTGCCCATCGGCTTGTGGCGATGGAGCATCGAATAGAATCCCACGACTTCTTCGACCTGCAGCGGAGTAATATCGCAACGCTTCGCCACTTCGGCGACCAGCTCGGTCGTGATGGAACCGACTTCATCCTGCGCGTAGATCAGCATCGGAATGGTCGCGGAGCGTTTCCGTTCCGCCGGATATTTGGCGAGGAAGCGCTCGAAACGGGCTTCCAGTTCGGGGGAGAAAGTCATGCGCTTGGAGCGTCCTCGGCGTCGGGAATCACAGGAAGACCGCGCCTCGCCTTTTCCGCAAGTGCGGAAGACTGCGCGAGGAGATCAGCCAGTTTTGCCCGAATTTCTTCGCGTGACATCGGGTCGGTAAAGGGGTGCTTGTGGTTCGCCATGGCTACCGGTCCGTATCCCCAAGGACGAAGTCCATACTTCCCAAACCCGCAATCACGTCCGCGATCAGCGTTCCTTCGATCATCTTCGGAATCGCCTGCAAATTCCCGAAGCTCGGACCACGCCAGTGCACCCGATATGGCTTCTGCGTCCCATCGCTCACCATGTAGCAACCGACTTCGCCGCGCGGCGATTCGATCACCTGGTAGACTTCGCCTTCCGGAACCCGGAAGCCCTCGGTGACGATCTTGAAGTGGTAGATGAGCGACTCCATCTGGGTCTTCATCTTTTCGCGGTCCGGCAATACGATTCCCGGAGCATCCGCCTGATGTGATCCCGACGGCATGCCTTCGAGCGCCTGCCGGATGATCTTCGTCGACTGGCGCATTTCCTCGATCCGCACCAGATACCGTGCGAACACATCGTTCTCTGTGCGCGTCGGTACTTCGAAGTCGAATTTCTCGTAACTGGAATACGGCGCATCCTTGCGGATGTCGATCTTGAGTCCGGCGGCGCGCAGCATCGGGCCCGTGACGCCCAGATCGATCATGTCCTCGAGCGGGATGAAGCCGACGCCCTGCGTGCGCCCGGTCCAGATGCGATTGTTCGTCAGCAGCTCTTCGTATTCGTCCACGCGGGACGAGAACATGTCGACGAAGTCCTTCACGCGTTTCTGCCATCCGCGCGGGGGCGGCAACGCGAGCCCGCCGATGCGGAAGTAGCTCGTCATCATGCGCTGCCCGGAGTACATCTCGAACACGCGCAGAATTTCCTCGCGCTCGCGGAAGCAATAGAGAAAGACGCTCATGGCGCCGATATCGATCGCGTGCGTCCCCAGCCATACAAGGTGGCTGTTCAGGCGAGTGAACTCGGAAAGCATCACGCGAGTCCACTGCGCGAGCGGTGGAATTTCGAGGCCGAGGAGCTTCTCCGCGGCAAGGCAATAAACGAGGTTGTTCGAAAGAGGCGCGAGGTAGTCGATGCGATCCGTCAGCGTGACACCCTGCTGATACGTCTTGACCTCAAACTCCTTCTCAATGCCGGTATGGAGATAACCGATATCCGGCGCGGCTTTCAGAATGGTTTCGCCGTCGAGCTCCAGCAGAAGGCGGAGCACACCGTGGGTCGATGGGTGCTGCGGCCCCATGTTGAGGACCATGCTGCGCGTGCCGGATTTCTCCTGCTCGTGCCGCTCGTAATCCTGTTCGACTTCGAGCTCGCTTGTGATTCCGCCGTCCATTTCTTCAAAGACTCCTAATACCGCGTTCCCGTAACAGGAACATCCTTGCGCAACGGATAACCTTCCCAGTCTTCGGGCATCAAAATTCTCGTAAGGTTCGGATGGTTCGCGAACCGGATCCCAAACAAGTCGAAAACCTCACGCTCGTACCAGTTCGCTGCGCGATAAACCGAGCACGCCGATTCGATTTCCGGATTTTCCCCCGTCAAACGTGCTTTCAAGCGCAGACGCTGCTTTCCTGCAATCGCCTGCAGATGATAAACAACTTCGAATCTCGGCTCGGCGGGATAGCGATCCACGCTTGTCACCGTGCTCAGGCGCTCGAAACCGAGCTGGCGCCTGACGCGCTGCAGGGCTTCCAAAATTTTCGCCGGATCGATCTCAACGGTCAGCTCATTGAAATCGAATTTCGCCGATACCGCAAGATCGTCAAGTGCCGCGGCAAGCGCGTTTTCGCGAAGACTCTCGGGAATCATTTCGACACCAGCTCTGCCCTCGATGGAGCCGGCGTGAGATCGAGCCGCCTCGCCGCCGATGCGGCCGGGCTTATTTCCGACTCCGCCCAGTCCAGCACGCCCTTCTTCCAGATGTAGAAAAAGCCCGCCAGAATCAGCACGACGAACGTCAGCATCTCGATGAAGCCGAACATTTTCAGCCGCTTGAACACAACGGCCCACGGATACAAAAAGATCGCTTCGATATCGAACAGGATGAACAGCATCGCCACCAGATAAAACTTCACACTGAAGCGATGCTGCGCGTCGCCGGTCGGCGCGATTCCGCACTCATACGGCAAGTCCTTGACCTTATTTTTCAGTTTGCGCCCGATCACGAACGACAGCGTGACCAGAGCCGCGGCAATCACCATCGCAAGCACTGCCTGCAGGAGAACAGGGAACCAGGTTTGAGCCAGAGTCGTAGGCATTCAGGTTGTTGATTTGCGGGTGGGGCAACCCCCACGGACTATAATAATCCACGGACACTTGTGCCGACGGAAAATCAGGTTACAGTCAACGGCGAGCGGCGGAATTTCACGCCGCCGACCACGCTTTTCGACATCGTCCGCGCACTCGATCTGGAACCGGAACGCGTGGCGATCGAATTGAACAAAGCGATCGTCAAACGTGCAATGTGGTCCGGCACCACCGTCGATAGTGGCGCGGAGATCGAGATCGTACAGTTTGTCGGGGGCGGTTAAGCGGCGATCCGCCGAAACGCCCCGCGAGCCCCCGGACGAAAGCCTCTACTGAAAGCTGCGGACCGCGTGAGCTTCGTCCTCATGGACGTCGAACACGGTATAAAGCTTGGTGATCTGCAACAGGTCCTTGACGCGTTTCGTCAGGCTGAGCAGCTTCAAGGTGCCGCCGGAATTCGCCACGGTCGTGAAGCCCGAAACAAGCTCCCCAATACCCGAGCTGTCGATGTAGGAGACATCGCCCAGATTGAGCAGGATCTTCTTGTTGCCTTTGGCCACCAACTCGCGCATGGCATCGCGCAAGGCGCTCGATCCTTCGCCGAGCGTTATCCGGCCGGAAACGTCAATTACCGTCACATCACCCACCTGGCGGGTATTCAACTTAACACTCACTTGCGTCCTGCCTCCCTGTTTTTCCTGAGCCCATCCGCATAAGGTTCATTCAGCCCCGTGCGTATAAACTTATGATTCCTTCGGCTCGATCTTCTTCACCAGCGTGACCTCGGTGCCCGCCGGGGACATCTTCCTGACCTTCATGTCATCCATAAACGCGCCCATCAGAAACAGCCCCCTGCCGGAGTGGCGCAGCAAATTCGTATCGTGCAGCGGATCCGGCACTTCCTGCATTTCGAACCCTTCGCCCTGGTCCGCGATGCGAATGGTAAAGATCGCGCCCGATTTATCGAGCGACACCGTCACATGGACTTGCTTGTTCCGGTTATACCGATTGCCATGCACCACCGCGTTAACCATGCATTCCCGCACCGCCATGCCGATTCGATGCCGGTCGTCTTCGTCGAAACCGGCGTCTTCGGCCGCTTTCAAAATCTCTCCCTCGGCAAGATCGACGCTTTCGAGGGTGGATGGGTAATGGTGGTCGAGCAAAACCTTCGCGCCTGTGTCCAATTCCATGTCAGCCCGGCGTCGTATGAACCGGTGTTGTATGAATAAGCGTCGTGTATATAAAGGCCATGTATATCAAAAGAGCGTAATTACGAAACGCTACCATAAACCGGCCTGCGTCGGAAAGTCAAGGCTGCACATCCGATCGGTCGAGGCGATCGGGCACTGCTACGGTACCATGTAGGGCGATGACACCGTCCCAGCCCCGGATCGTACTCGAGAAGTCCGCCGATTACCGGGAGAGTTACGCCAACAGCGTACAAATCCGGGTGAACCTCTGGGATTTCTTCCTGATGTTTGGCAATATCAACCAGACTTCGCAGGATAACGTGCAGATCCAAAACTTTCAGGGGATCTACGTCAGCCCGCAGCAAGCCAAAGCCCTGCTGAATGTGCTGCAGCAGAATGTGAGCCAGTACGAATCCGCATTCGGGGAGATTCGCCTGGAGCCAAGAGCCGGCTCCGGATTCGTCCAGTAGCCTCTGCTCATGCGGAGGGCACGCGCAGGGAAGGCTTTCAGGCCCCCCGTCCGGCTCCAATCGTACGCGCTGATATTCGGATTCATCGCGGCCATACTACTCCTGCTGCATGGCCCGCTCCTCGATTTGCCGTTTTACTGGGACGAGATCGGCCAGTTCGTGCCCGCATCGCTCGATCTCTTTCGGGCAGGCAAATGGATTCCCACCTCGACAGCGCCAAACGTTCATCCGCCCGGCGTAATGGCGTACCTCGCTTTGTGCTGGTCGATTTTCGGTTATTCAATTCAGGCGACGCGGGTCGCCATGCTGATCGTGGCCGCTTCCGGCGCGCTCGTCACCTTCCTGCTTGCGATCGAACTGGCGCGAGGCTCGACGGGCGTACCGGCCTTCGCCGCCCTTGCCATGCTGTGCGTGTCGCCGCTCTTTTACGCACAATCGATGATGGCGCAACTCGATATGCCGGCGATGTGCCTGTCAATTCTCGCGCTCCTGCTGTTTCTGCAGAACCGTATTCGGGCGTCGGCCATTGCGTGCGTGGCGCTGGTTCTCGTGAAGGAAACGGGAGTTCTCGTCCCGGCACTGTTCGCCGGCTGGGTAATCTTCGAGCAGGATAGCTGGAAGCAGCGTGCGGCGGCGCTCTGGTTTCTGCTTCCCGCGCCGGGCCTTCTGATTTGGCTGGCCGTTCTGCACCATGCAACGGGCTACTGGCTCGGAAATCCGGCGTTCACTGCATATAATCTGCATGAACCGCTGCATCCGGTGCCCTTTGTCCTCGCTTTGGCGCGGAGGATTTACTACATATTCGGCAGTACGGGACATATCATCGGGACCGTGGCTCTGATCTGGGCCTGGCGCCGCATGCCGCTGCTCCACGACCGCCCATGGCGCATCGCTGCTTCCTTCGTGTTCGCGCAGTTGCTGGTCGTCAGCGCACTGGGAGGGGCGGTGCTCGAGCGCTATGTTCTGCCGGCTTTGCCGGTGGTCTACATCGCGTTCGCGATCTCCCTCCAGGCTCTCGCGGCGGGCACCCGGCAGATCGCGCTGGCGTCTCTGCTTGCCTGCCTCGTGGCGGCCAACTTTGTGAATCCGCTGTATCCGTTTCCCTGGGAGAATAATCTGCAGTTCGTCAGTTTTGTGGCGCTGGAGGAAAGTGCCGCCAACCGGGTCGAGCAGGATGCTCTGATTCTGCCCGGCGGCGGCGTGGTGGCGACAGCATTTCCAGTCGCCAACGCTCTGCGGAATCCCGATTTCGGATTCGTGCAGTCGCCGCGAAAGGTCTTCGAAGTTACCGATTTCAGCGCGCCGGAAGTTAAAAAGCTCCGGGAAGAAATGCCCGACATGGTCGTGGTCTACCGGCGCGCGTGGGACCCGCTTCATCTTCTGGACCACGCGGCCATCAGCGGCTTTCTGGCGCGCCACTACGGATACGTACCCGAAATGAGCGCCGAACAGATTGCCGGCGCGCTGTCGATGCACGTGGCGCGAAGGTGGACGCGACGCGGTCTTTCGATGGCGTTGCTGGAGCGATTTCCGCCCGTGATAAGGTGAGATCGGTTTGGAATGAATAAATCCCGGCTGGATCTTGCTAATCAACCTGACTACAACTACGAGCCTTACCGCTCGACGGCGAACCGCGCGCCGGTGCAGCCGCTGGTGTTCCTCCCGCATACGCTTTCGGAACGCACCGGGCCAGTCTTCGCCAATACGCCGATTCGCGACACCGACCGCGACCTCACCCGGCAGCATGCGGGCGAAGCATTGGGTCAGCGCATGATCGTCGAAGGGCGCGTGATCGACGACGACGGGAATCCCCTGCCGAATACCCTGATTGAAGTCTGGCAGACAAATGCCGCCGGGCGCTACCGCCACGCGCTCGACGACTTTAACGCACCACTTGACCCGAACTTCACGGGACTGGGCCGGATGCTCACCGACGAGGACGGCAAATATCGCTTTCTGACCGTCAAACCGGGCGCGTATCCGTGGAATAACCATGTGAACGCGTGGCGCCCCGCGCACATTCACTTCTCCCTTTTCGGGCCGTCGTTCGTTTCGCGGTTTATCACCCAGATGTATTTCGAAGGGGATCCGATGCTGGCGTACGATCCCATCTTTCAGTCGGTCCCGGACAAGGCTAAACACCGCGTGATCGCACCTTTCGATATTGGTCTGACCGAAGAGAAGTGGGCTCTCGGCTATCGCTTCGACATGGTGCTGCGCGGCCCGGAAGCCACGCCTTCGGAGCAATAGCGATGGATCGCCATCACACCGCTATTCAACCGATCGGCCCATTCTTCCACTTTCTGACTCCCGAGTGGCGCACGACGGACCGGACGCCCGGAATCATGGCGGGCCCGAAGGCGCGCGGCGAGCGGGTAAAACTGATTGTTCGCCTGCTGGATCGTCTCGGGAAGCCAGTCACGAACGCGATGGTCGAACTGTGGCAGGCAGATGCCGGGGGCAAGTACGATCATCCGTCGGATACGCAGGACAAGATCGCGGACCCGGATTTCCGGGGATTCGGCCGGCTCGCGAGCGATGACGAAGGCTTGTGCGTTTTCGAGACCGTCAAGCCCGGTCCGGTTCCCGGACTCAACGGAAATTCGCAGGCGCCTCACATCAGCGTTTCCATTTACGCGCCTGGCCTGCTACGCCGGGTGGTCACACGAATTTATTTCGCGGACGACCCCGCCAATGCGACGGATCACGTGCTCGGCCTCGTCTCCCAGGACCGGCGCGGAACTCTGCTCGCGCAACGTGGCGCCGAGCCGGGAGAATGGCGCTTCGATCTTCATCTGACCGGTCCGTGCGAGACAGTCTTCTTCGATATCTAATCGCTTGACGGCCGCCTCCATTTCTCTTACACTGTTGGAGAAATGGCGAAGGTCGACTCTCTGGGGCAGTTTGAGCAGCTTCTCCTCACCGCAATCCTGCAGTTGCGCGAGGAGGCTTATGGCGTCTCGATCCATGCCAAAGCGTGCGAACTGGCGCATCCGAAAGACGTTTCTCTCGGAGCAATCTACGTAACCCTCGACCGTCTGGAAGACAAGGGACTGGTTTCGTCGCGCCTTTCCGACCCGACACCGGAACGCGGCGGACGCGCCAAACGTTGTTATCAACTCGAAGCGGCCGGCGAGCGCGCCTTGCAGGAATCGGCGGCAACGGCAAAGCGGATCTGGGACGCCACCACGGAAATCTGGGGCAAGGGCTGGACGGAAGCCCTTGCGAAGCCTTCCCGGAAGCGCTGGGGTAAGGAGGCTGTTTAGGTCATGCCTGCCTGGCCGCCGCCACGGTTGGAAGCCATCGTCGGATTGTTTCTGCCGCCCGTTTGCCGCGAGGAAGTGCTGGGCGATTTGCGCGAGACGTACTCGAGCGCGTGGCAATATGCGGCGCAGGCTATTCATGTCATCCCCTGCGTATTTTTCAGCCGCGTGCGGCGGACGACGGATGTCCAGTTACTCCTTACGCAAACGCTGCTCATATACGGCGCTTTTCTGGCCGGCGACTGGTACTCGGATCGGCGGCTGACTCTCGCTGAGTGGGGCCTTCT
>DATAZF010000116.1:0-2887 GCA_036272235.1 Bryobacteraceae bacterium
CCGGATGTCGAAAAATCCCTGGGCCGGGAACTGGAAAGTCTGCGCTTTGGTCGATTCCGACAAAGAAAGCAATCTCTTGTCGCCCGGACCGACAATCTCGACCGGTACGCCCTTTTCGCGCGACGTCCGCAACTCCACAAATGAACCGACCTTATAGTTGCCGGGAGCTGTGCCGATTCCACCCATCTCGTGCGTCGTTTGATCGATAAACGGCAACCAGACTGGCACGGTCGGCAGATTGCTCGCGATATTGTCCAGCGCCGATGTGAACACCAGAACATGTCCGCCGCCAATCTGGCGATCGATTAACAGCGGTGAGCCGTCAGACAGTGTCGCGGCCACGCGAATATCCGGCGCGGACTGCGGCAGTTGTATTTTTGCCGCCTGGAAGAACTCAACCCCGCCCCAGTTCTGCGCTTTGGCGAACGCCGGATAAGAAGTGTCGACCGACGCCACCGTCAACGATGACTCGCGGTCTCCGACGATTGAGTGAAGGGCCATCACCTGGAGGTCCGCAATGGGCAGATGCCGGCCCGGTGTCGCGTTTTTCCCGAGGGTCATAAGCACAGACCCACCGGCCTGCACGTACTTTACCAGCGCGTCGTCCAGTTTCTGGGGGATCGGGCCAGGATCCGACAGGATCACAAATGCATATTTCGGTACATTAGCGTTCGCCGACTGGCTTACCGGGAGCGACTCAAGCTTGAAAGCCGCTTCGTTTGAGGAATCAAGCGCCGTCGAAACGTAGAGCGGGCTCGCGCTGTCGCCGTCGGCGTGAACGAGCAGAGCCGGCTTGGGATCGGCGCGCTCCACGGAAAACAACCAGTGGTCGTCCGGCGGGAAACTATCCGCGCCGTCAATCTGGATTTCGCACCGGGTCAATCCATACGGCGCGTCAAGCGCGAGGAATTCGACGGTCGCGCGGCCGTTGGCGGGCACTTTCACCTGCTTCGTCTCGAGCGGTTTTCCGTTGGCAAGCAGCGTGACTTTGCGAACGGAATCGGTCGTGCCGTAACCGGCGATCGTGGCGACGGTTCGCACCTTCTTCGTGTCGAATACACGGCGCGGCGCGTCCACATTTTCGACGGTCCAGTTGGGCACCCGGGCGGACGCGACGGCGTGCATTTCGAGCTTCGTGCCGGGGTCGAGCTTCAGGTCCGCAAAGCTTGGCGGAAGAGACGACTTCTGGGCGTCGGTGAAAACGTGGGCGACGATATCGGCCTTCATGCTTTCGGTCGTCGAGCGGAGCACCCGTGAAAGCTCCGAATAGGAACTCGTGTCGTCGCCCTGCTCAAGCGCTGTGACAGCGGCGCGCAGGGCCTGCTTATCCGACGTCATGTCGCTCAATAATCTCGACGCACCCCCGAACGAGATCACCTGCCCGCGATCGTCTTCACGCATGGCGTTGATCTGATCGATGGCGCCCTTCTTGGCATTGGCGAAGCGGTCGCCCTGCCGCATGCTGAAGGAGTTGTCGACCGCAAACACAAAGGTGCGGCCGCCGCTGGCTTTGGCGATGGCAGCCGAATGAATGTACGGGCGCGCGAATGCCAGAGCGAGAAGCAGCACGAACAGACAGCGCAGCGAGAACAGCAGGAGGTATTTCAACCTTCGGTGTTTAATCGAGCTTTGCGTGCGCCGCTCGAAGAACATGAGAGAGCTGAACGGGATCGGCGTCTGCTTGTACTGCCGAAGCAGGTGGACATAGACCGGCAGGCCCAGAATGGCCAGTCCGCCGAGAAACCATGGAGCGAGGAAACCCAACTACATCCTCCTCTGACGCATCGCCAGAAAATTCCGCAAGCCTTCGTCGAGCGGCCTGGCGGTGTTCATGAAAACATAATCCAGACCGGCCGCGCGCGCCTTTTCCGAAAGCAGCCGCAGGTGCTCGTCCATCTTCGCCTTGTATTCGTTGCGCGCGTAATCGGGGGAGACTTCCATCGCGGTATCGTCTTCCACATCCCGCAGGAGCACGGGATCGCGAAACCGGGGCGCCACTTCCATCGGGTCCAGAATGTGAAAGAGAATCACTTCATTTCCGCGGTAGCGCAGCGGCTCTACTACCTTGACAATTTGCTCGGGCTTTTCGTAGAAGTCGGACATCACGACGACGATGCCGCGCCGCTTCAGAAATTCCTGAAAGTGAAGGAAAGGTTTGGAAAAATCGGTGCGCGAGCCACCCTCGGCCTTTTCGACCGCGTGCAGAATGCGCATCAACTGGCCCTGCCGCGTGGATGGCGGAATGTAGTTGGCGATGTCCTGATCGAAAACGATCAGCCCTGTGGCGTCGCGCTGCTGCGAAGAGAGATACGCCAGAGATGCAGCAAGATAGCGCGCGTAGTCGAGCTTGCGGACCTTCCCCGATCCGTACGTCATCGACGCGCTGGCATCGAGCAGAATCAGCAACTGCATATTCGTCTCGCCTTTGAAGCGCTTAAGATAAAGACGCTCGCTGCGGGCGAATACGTTCCAGTCGATGTGGCGGAGGTCGTCTCCCGGCACATACTGCTGGTACTCGGCGAACTCCTGGCTGAAACCGAATTTGGGCGAGCGATGCAGGCCCGCGACAAAACCATCCACCACCGTCTTCGCGACAAGGTCGAGAGACGAAATGGACGCGAGTACCGCGGGATCGAGAAACTGCTGCAGCATGTGAGTTGAAAACCGGAGTTGAAAATACGCCGGCGACAAGATCGCCGGCGCCACATTGGTCTCTCTATTCCCTCGGGGCCGGTTTCTGGTCCAGCACCTGCCGCAGAATGTCATCCTGCGACAGCCGGTCCGATTCGGCGTGGAAATTCAGCAGAATGCGGTGCCGCAGGATCGGGACATAGAGCTCGCGGATGTCTTCGAAACTGACGTGATAGCGCCCTTTCATCAGCGCCCG
>DATAZF010000117.1:0-7593 GCA_036272235.1 Bryobacteraceae bacterium
GACCAGATCGAACGGTATCTCGCGCGCTTCGGCGCAGCGCAGATGCAGATTCACTTCCATGAGGACTTCAGCCGCGATCCGCTGCAGGTGATGGGGGCCATCTTTCGTTTCCTCGGCGTGGATGCCGGGTTTGCGCCGGATGTTTCAGACCGCCATATGGAGGCGAGAGTGCCGCGGTCTTTCTGGATGAAGAACGCCTTGAAGAGGACGGGTGTCTGGGGCACGCTTCCCGAGAGTTTACGCAAGCCCCTGCGCCGCATGGCATTTCAGAAGCGAAATGCAATGGCGCCGATACCCGCCGATCGCGAGCGTCTGGTGGAGTACTATCGGGACGATATCGGGAAACTGTCAAAGCTCCTGGACCGGGATCTTCTGACCGTGTGGCTGAGTCACAAGATCATCAGCCGCCGATGAACGCAGATAAACCGGCCAGCATCTCGGCGGCTTTGTGCATCCACTACCGCTCTGCCTCGCCACCACCACCAAACGCCGCGGCCGCGTATAAATTCGGTGGACCGCCTTCGCCACCGGCACCGTCGTCTTGTCTCACTGCCGCGTGCAGTTGATTAACCCGCGCCGCGCCGTCGCCCGCAGAATGGAGCATTGTGACTCATCGGGATCGAACAAGCTTGCCGAGTGCCGTCTTGACCCATCCAGCTGGGAATGTGTTCATCGTCGGGCAAATCTCTATTTGACATCGGGTGTGGAGCACTTCTGCCAGCAGAGGGTTCCGATGTATGCGATCTATCGTTCGCCGTCATGGGCGCTTCTTTGCCCACGAGCGCACGTGCCGCGACCCCGCCCAACTCTTACGGTCGGCGGCTCTGAGAGAACGTGTTCGGCACGCCTGGCATTCAGGCTTCCGCCGCTTTCGCCATTCTTCCATCGAAGAGATTAACCGAGCGATCCGCGTGGCGGGCGTAACGGACATCGTGAGTGACCATGCAAATGGTTGCGCCACCGCGATGCAGTTCGTGGAGGAGGTCCATAACCGCTTCTCCGTTGGCCGAGTCGAGATTGCCGGTTGGCTCGTCTGCAAGCAGAATCGACGGATCGCCCGCAAGAGCGCGCGCCACAGCAACGCGCTGCTGTTGGCCTCCTGAGAGTTGCGCCGGGTAATGCTTCAGGCGATGCGCCATTCCAACCCGCTCCAAAGCTTCCTGGACCCGTCGCTTTCTTTCGGCGCCTCCCATCCCGCGATAAGTAAGTGGCAGCTCGATATTTTCATACACCGTCAAATCGCCGATCAGATTGAACGCCTGAAAGATGAATCCGATCTCACGGTTGCGTATGCGAGCCCGCTCGCTCAGCTTAAGGCTCTCGACAGGGCGGCCGTTCAGCTGGTACGAGCCTCCGGACGGTGAATCGAGAAGCCCGAGAATAGCGAGCAGCGTCGACTTACCACAGCCGGAGGGCCCGGAGATCGACACATATTCGCCGCGCTCAATCCTGAGATCGATGTCTTCAAGAGCGTGCGTCTCAACCTCGTCCGTCACGAAAACCTTCTTCACGTTCTGCATGGAAATGAGCGGTTCGGGCATGGCTCTCCCTCTTCAGGTTTAATGTCAATTCAAACGGATGCGGAGACTCCGGTCCCGCGGCGACATATCTGACACAATGACCTGATCCCTCGGTTTCAGGCCATCAGGAATTTCAATCGTGTTCACCGACGCGCGGCCCGGGTGGATAGCGACGCAGTTAGTTTCTTTCTCGTCCCCGACATCAGGATTTACGTCGCCTCCCGATCGCACGAGAATCCGGCTCACCTGGCTTTCGAATCCAGCCTCAATTTGCTGAATGTCTTCGGGAACAAGAGTGCCAGGGCCTCGCACGTCGCGAACCATGGGATCGCGTTTCGCGATATCGATCCACAGCGCGGAAGGATCAACGTGGGGGGCGGCGGCCTTGAATTGCGCGACGCTCCGGGCTGGGCTCCAAACCACCACTGCGAGGAGGAGAACCATGAAACTCCTCCGAATCAGTTTGCTCCGGGCGACACCTCTGCACTGGATGTCCATGACGGATCTTCAGAAGTGACGACGGCAACGTCAACTTTGTTCCATTAAGTCTGCATAAAATTGAGATTCCTGCAGGCCAGGCAATCGTGCGAGGAACTTTCCTGCCTGCTTTCTCGTCTACTCTGCGAATCTGATTGAGAGGAGCGTTTGCCATGAACGATCTGTGGAGAGATCTCCTGTTCGCGTGCCGGACTTTGGCGAAGAGCCCGGGTTTCACTATCGTCTCGCTTCTCACGCTGGCCATCGGCATCGGTGCCAACGCCGCCATCTTCAGCTTTGTGGATTCCGCCCTGCTGAAACCGCTGCCTTACGCCGATGCTGACAGAATAGTCCGCGTGCTGGAAAAGCCGCCGGGCTTTCCACGAAATGGTATCTCCACCCTGACTTACCTGGACTGGCAGAACCAGAACACCGTTTTCGAAAATATGGCCGCGCAGACCGGCGGCCCCGTCACGTTGACCGGCTACGGCGAGCCCGTGCAATTGCGTGGAGGCCGGGTCTCGGCGCATTATTTCGACATTCTCGGCATCAAGCCGGCATTCGGGCGCACTTTCGCTCCGGACGAAGACCACTCAGGTAAAGAGCGGGTCGCGGTGCTGAGCCATGCGCTCTGGGTATCGCAATTCGGCGCCGACCCGAAACTGGTTGGCCGGACGATCGACCTGGATGGACAGTCTTACAACGTTATCGGTGTTCTGCCCGGAGGAGGCACTTTCGACCGATCTTTCAACCAGATCTGGACGCCGCTGGCGTTTCAGCCCGAAAACATGACCCGCAATTTCCACTGGTTCGGCGCGGTCGCAAAACTGAAGAGCGGCGTCACGCTGGAAAAGGCGCGCGCCCAGATGGATACCATCGGGGCGCGGATCGCCAATGCGTATCCGGATTCCAATAAAGGCTGGGGCGTAGTGGTGGAACGCTTCCAGGATGTAATCGTGGATTCGGACCTGAGGCTTTCTCTCTATGTCCTGCTGGCTGCCGTGGCCCTCGTTCTCCTGATTGGATGCACGAATCTGGCGAACCTGTTGCTTTTGCGCGGGGCCGCGCGGGATCGCGAAGTGGCTGTGCGCTCCGCGCTGGGGGCCAGCAGGGCGCGGCTGGTTCGGCAATTTCTTACCGAAAGCGTCTTGCTTTCTGTGACCGGCGGTCTGCTCGGTCTGGGTATTGGATACGCCACAATGGCTGCCCTCAAAGCCGCGCTGCCGCCCTATTCGCTGCCGGCGGAGGTCAACGTCGCGATGGACACCCGGGTATTGTTGTTCGCTCTTGCCGTTTCCGTGCTCACCGGTATCCTTTTCGGCCTGGCTCCGGCATTGGGGGCTACGAAAACGGACTTCGCTACAGCGCTTAAAGAAGGAGCCCGCGGCGCCATCGGGAGCGCCCGAAACAAGCTTCGTGGCGTGCTGGTCATCACCGAAGTGGCGATGGCTTTTGTGCTGCTGACCGGAGCAGGTCTGTTGATCAGAAGCTTTTTTGAAATGCAACAGGCGGATACAGGTTTTGATTCGACCAACGTCATTACCGCCGGGCTCCCCCTTTCCGACAAGCGGTACCCCGATCCCGTCCGGCTCGACTCCTATCTGCGGCAGGTTGTAACGAATCTCCAGTCTTTGCCAGGCGTGCGCGACGTTGCATTTGCCTCGGCTTTACCGATGCAGGGCTGGGGTTACGGCATGCCGTTTCAGATCGCCGGCAGGCCCATCGTCGATCGCGCCAACCGCCCGGTCTGCTTTTTTAAAATGGTTGGCGCGTCCTATTTCAGGGCAGTCGGCATGCGCCTTATCGAAGGGCGAGGGCTCAGTGATCGGGATCTGCCCGGCACTCCTCTCGTGACTGTAGTGAACCAGACCATGGCGCGGAAATATTTCCCGAAACAGGATCCTGTCGGCAAGCACATTCAAGTGCAGCAGATCATGCCGGGGAAAACCCAACTGGGGCCGGAGATCGCCTGGGAAATCGTCGGGGTAGTAGCCGATGAGCGTGTCAACAACCTCGACGACAAGCGCGACAATCCCGGAATATATGTGACCAACGAACAGAGTCCCGTTTACTTTGGCGGCCTGGTGATCCGCGGGGCGATCGACCCTTCCGGCATGGAGAAAGCGATTCGCAAGGCGGTCTACGATGTCAATAAAGACCAGCCCATCACCGACGTCAAAACGCTGGAGCAGATAAAATCCGAATCAATGTCGGGGGATCGCCTGCGCTCCCTGCTGCTCGGCGTCTTTGCGGGGATTGCCCTGCTGCTTTCGGCTGTGGGAATTTATGGCGTGATGTCTTACTCGGTTGCGCAACGAACCGGCGAAATAGGAATTCGCGCGGCCCTGGGCGCCAGCCGGGGGAACCTGCTGAACCTGATTATGCGCCATGGAATCTGGATTATGGGAACGGGCCTTGTGATCGGGTTCCTGGGCTCACTCGGTTTAACTCGCCTGTTGGCAACACTGCTTTTCGGTGTGGGAGCGTCTGACCCGCCTACTCTTGGGATCGTGGCCGGCATTCTCAGTTGCGTCGGACTCCTGGCCTCTTACATTCCGGCGTTGCGGGCCACCAGGATCGATCCGGTTGTTGCCTTGCGCTACGAGTGAGAGATGCACTCTTCCGTGCGAAGTGCCAGACCACGATATGATCCTTATCCATTCAGACCTAAGAAAATCAGACCTAAGAAAACTCAAACAGAGTTGAGGGAACGCGCAGTCCTCCCGGAAGGCCTGTCCCGGTGGCTGGAGGCCAATTCATGACGACGTTCTGGAAAGATATCCTCGGCGGCTTTCGCCTGCTGCTGAAGAAGCCCGCCTTCACGATTGTGGCGGCTCTGTCGCTGGCGTTGGGAATCGGCGCGAACACGGTCATTTTCAGCCTCATCAACACCACCCTGCTGCGCCCGCTTCCGTATGCGGATGCGGGCCGTTTGGTGATGATCTGGTCGGTTCCGTTGAACCATCGGGATCAGCGCGACGGTGTTACTCCGTCCAATTACCTGGCGTTTCAGGAAAGAGCTCAATCTTTCGAAGTAATGGGCAGTGTTCGAAACAACGTCTGCAACATCGGCTCCGACGAGTTCGGACGGGCGCCGGAGCGAGTGGATTGTGAAGGCTTCTCGCCCTCACTTTTTCAAACCCTCGGTGTCAAGCCGGTTCTGGGGCGAGTTCTGGCGCAGGATGAAAATCCGGTCGATGCGCAAGCGCCCGTGTTGTTGATCAGCTCCCGGTTCTGGCAGCGCCGCTTTAACCGCGATCCTCACGTGCTTGGGCAAAGCCTGAAAGTGGATGGAGTCGCGAAAACGATTATCGGCGTCATGCCTTCCAATTTTTACCTCTTCGACGACCAGGCGGATTTCTGGACACCCCTCAACTGGACCCACACGGAAATGCAGAGCACCCAGTACAACATGGGCGTTGCCGCGCGCTTGAGACCCGGTGTCGGGATCAAGCAGGCGCAGGCCGAGATGGACGGTCTCGCGGCGCAGCAGGCCGCGTCCGATCCGGCGCGCAACAAGAATCTTGGTGCTCTGGTGCAAACCATGTCCGAGTCGCTTTATGGAGACTTGCGGTCCCCGCTGCTTCTGTTGCAGGGAGCCGTCGGCATTGTGCTGCTGATCGGCTGCGCGAATGTCGCCGGTCTTTTGCTGGCGCGCGCGGCTTCGCGGCGGGTGGAGATCGCCGTTCGCACTGCGATTGGGGCCGGCCGCTGGAGAATTGTCCGCCAGTTGGCGTCAGAGAGCTTGCCTTTGGCTCTGTTGGGTGGGCTGGCGGGAGCCGCTCTTGCCTGGGGCGGGTTGCGGCTTTTCGTAGCGTCTGCTCCACCTCGATTTCCCCGGCTTAATGAACTTTCGCTGGATCATACCGTCCTGGGATTTACGGCTCTGGTCTCTATATTTACGGCGCTGGTTTTCGGGATAGTTCCAGCGATCCAGGCCTCGAGCCCTGACCTGGTCAGTTCGCTCAAGGAAAGCGGCCGCAGCGGCACTGATGGAGCCGCTCGCCAGCACCTGCGCAGCGCATTGGTGACCATACAGATCGCGATGGCTCTGGTCTTGTTAATCGGAGCGGGTCTGATGATCAACAGTTTCGCGAGGATACAGAAAAATTCATTGGGAGCCGATCCAAAAAACCTTTTGACTTTCGATTTTCGATTCTCGCGGGACGAAGCCATCAAACCCTACGCGAGATACCGCAATGCGGGTCTCTGGGACGTGCTGCCCGTGACCACGCTTACGTTTCAGAGGGTTTTCGAGAGGCTCCAAAACCTCCCGGGCGTCGTCTCCGTGGCCGGCGCGGGGACACCGCCGCTCGCGGGAGCGCTTGGCATGGGATTTCTGATCGAAGGGCGGCCGGCGCCTCCGGCAGACGCCAACGGCCAGCCTTCGCAAACCGCCAGCTACATCGCCGTCACGCCCAATTATTTCGCCACATTAAGGACGCCCATTCTCCAGGGCCGTGAATTTAACGATCGCGATACGGCGTCCGCGCCTTTCGTCGTGGTCATCAATCAAACCATGGCGACGCGCTACTGGCCGAATGAAAACCCCATTGGAAAGCAGATCCGGCTGGATTATGTGCCGAATGAGCCGCTGCGCCAGATAGTCGGCGTCGCTACCGACATCCGTATGAGCCGGCAACAACGCCAGATCACGCCCGCGATCTACGTACCGCACCTCCAGCAGACTCCGCGCTGGATGGGCGCGGGGTACGGGGTGCGTGCCGGAATGTACTTCGTGCTGCGAACCGCAGGGGACCCCATGGCGCTGGCGGCGAGCGTTCGTCAGGCGGTGGCCGAAGTGGATCACAACAAGCCTATCGCCGATGTTCGAACGGTTGAGGCTTATCTTGACCAGCAGGTGCAGTATGTCAGACTCTACGTTTTGCTGCTCGGCATTTTCGGGGTAATAGCGGTGGGGCTGGCCGCCATCGGCATATACGGTGTGATGTCATATTCCGTGGCGGAGCGAACGCGCGAAATCGGCATCCGGATGGCCCTGGGCGCCAGCGCCGGCAATGTGTTCAAGCTCGTGCTGCTCCACGTATTGATCCTGTTCTCCATCGGCCTGACACTGGGCTTGCTGAGCTCGTTTGCGCTCACGCGATATCTGCAGTCGGCGCTCTACGAAGTTACGGCGACTGATCCGTCAACTTTCATGGCTGTTTCGGTCTTGCTGGCGGTAGTCTCCCTGGCCGCCTGCCTGATTCCAACCCGGCGGGCGGTGTCGGTAAATCCCACTGAGGCGCTGCGTTACGAATAATGCTCGCTGTTCCCATAAACGCGGCGGAATCGATGGCTCATTGGGAGGAGAGCGTGAAGAGAATGCCGAATTCCTGCGCGGCCTTGAGCCACAGCTCTTGTTGCGAACGGGACGCCACACCGTCCTCGGAACTTTCGCGTTCGAAAACATGCGGAATCAATCGGCGCTGCACATCTTTGGCCGCACTCGGCAAGTCGCGCCTTAGCCTTGCAGATACCGCGTGAGGTCTTCCGGGCGGAAACAGTGTGCGACCGCGGTATCACGGGAGATGCGGCCGCTTCGCACCATATCGGCAAGCGATTGCTCCATTGAAATCATGCCCTCGTTGCGTCC
>DATAZF010000118.1:0-4241 GCA_036272235.1 Bryobacteraceae bacterium
CGCATCGGGATCTGCCGGAGGCGCCCACTCATCCACCTCGTTTTCGACGCCCTTCACAACCGCACCCGTCTCATCTCTGAAAAAGAACACGGCGCGCATGGGCTCCGCGGCGGTCGGACGCAGGACCACCGCAATCTTCCACGCCTCCGGAAACAGCTCGTCGTGAAATTGCAAATCGAATTCGTTGAGCACCGCGTCGCCGCGCGTCTTCGAGCAAAACCATCCGATCACCGCGATCTTGCTGGTGGCCGTGATCTCTCCGGCCTCCGTCATCATTTCGCGCGTGGTCTGCATTTCTTCCGGAGTCAGCTTGAACGACGGACCACCGGAGTGGCAGCAGGGGATTTCCACCGAGTCGACAATTCGGATCCGCCCGTTCTGCCGCATCCCGAGCAGCAGCCCGCCGATACCCATCCCGACGCGGGGAGCGGCCATCAATCCGACGCGTGCGCGTTCGCGGATCTGCTCCATGGCAGCCCGCGAGTATTCGACTCGCAGCGGACTCTCCGGGTCGGTTAAAAAAACGGTCTCGTGCATTCAGGAATAACTCGGCGGCAGCGCGCTCAGAGTTGTGTAAAAGGAAACAAAGCCCAGATCCCTACTATAATGTAACCGTGCCGAAGACAAAAGACCTCGAAAGCCGTTTCCAGCGGATCGAGCAGCAACTCCGGCTCTTCCAGAAAGTCAGCCGTTTCATGGTTCGCGACATGAGCCTCCAGGAGGTTTTGCAGGGCATCGTCTCGCTCGTCGTCGAGTTCACGGAGTGCGATTCCTGTCTCGTTTACCTTTATGACGGCGACGATCTGATACTCTGCGCTTCGAACACCCACCATGAAGCGGAAATCGGGCGCATCCGCTTGAAACTGAACGAGGGTTTGACCGGATGGGTAGCTCGCGAGCGGCGGCTGCTGGCGATTTCGCGGGAAGCTTACCGCGACCCGCGATTCAAGTATTTCGGGGAGCTGCCGGAAGACACGTTCGAGGCCTTCCTCTCGTCGCCCGTGATCGCGCGGAATAAGGTCGTCGGCGTGATCAACGTGCAACATCGGCAGCCGCACCAGCATACAGGGGGTGAGATGGAGGTGCTGACGACGCTGGGCGAGCAGGTCGGCTGTGCGCTGGCGCTGGCCCGTATGTCGCCGTCTACCATGGAATCGATCAATCACGCGGAACTGGTTCTGTCAGGCGGCCCTGTTCGTTCTCGTGTATAAACGCTTTTTCCGGAGTTTGAAGTTTTGTCCTTAAAATTCGTTTTCATTCTGGCGGCCTCCATGGCTTTGAGCTCCTTCAACCTGAGCGCCGCCCCCCATTGGGATATTCAATATAACTATCGCCAGGTGGATAGCACCCTTTCCATCAACGATTTCCTCTTCACTTCGCAGACCCGCGGCATCGTTTGCGGCTTCACGACGGACCGGCACGGCAAAGACAGTCCGCTGGTGATGACGACGAACGACGGCGGCCAGCACTGGGCCTCCACGCCGGTGAAGGAAACCGGCCTTGCGATGTTTTTTCTCGACGATTCCAACGGCTGGATGATCACCGATAAAGGGATGTGGGAGACCGCGGAGTCCGGGCACAGCTGGACGAAGATCAAGGGCGCGCCATCCGGGTTGCTGCGGGTCTGGTTCCTCGATAAAAAGCATGGATTTGCCGCCGGGCTCGAAAAGCGCGTATTCGAGACAACCAATGGCGGCGACACGTGGACGCTGCTGCCGGTCGCAAAGGAAGCGCAGGGAGACGCGACGTTTACCACCTACGGCGAGATTGCATTCTCCGGAAACAACGGCATCATCTCCGGCTGGAATGTACCGCCGCGTCGGGGCGGCCCCGACTGGATGGAACCGGAGCAAGCGGCCAAACGCAAACAACTTCCCAACCTGACCATATTTCTGCAGACGAAAGACGGCGGGAAGACGTGGATCAAAGGGGAGACCTCCATCTTCGGCCAGGTAACCCGCATCAGCCTGTCGGCGACGGGAGCGGCGCTCGGGCTTATCGAATATAAAGACGAATTCGAATACCCGAGCGAGGTCTACCACATCAATCTCCAGGGGAGAGGTACGAGCACAAGCGCGTTCCGGCAAAAGGACCGTGCAATTACGGATGTACGCACTTTCGACGACTCCAGACACGGTCTGATCGCCGGGTATGAGACCGAAGGCACGATCTACCGGAGCCCGATACCCGGCAAGCTGAAAGTGCTGAGAAGCGACGATCTGGATCACTGGGAAGAAATGGCCGTTGATTACCGGGCGGTCGCCCATCGCGCGATGATCGCGGGGCCGGACGAAACCCATCTGTGGATTGCTACGGATACCGGGATGATTCTGAAGCTGGTTGCGGACGAGTAGAGCAGGCCGATTAAAGATCGGCCGCAGGTTTGCCAACCGCCCAACAAAGGCTGCCAGGCAGTTGGAGAAATTGGCTACTTCTTCGTGATATACAAATCGAAATCCGGCATCTTCCCCGGATCCGCGGCTGAAAGCTTTTCCGTGACTATCGATTGCTCATGGAAAAACGGATGTCCGCAAGGCGTCGCCATATACGGATCGTTATGCTTCGTGTTGTAGCAGCCCAGCAGCGCGAGGCGCGACTTGTCAGAGGCATTGTCGTCCGACCCGTGCAGCGTGTTGCAGTGGAAGATGACAAGATCCCCCACGCTCAGCTCGATTGAAACCTCTTCGCAGCGTTCCCTGATGAACGCCAACCGCTCGAGCGAGACGCCTGAATCCTCGCGCTCCTCGTCGAACTCGTGCTCGATCCGGCCCATCCTGTGCGAGCCCGCCAGAACGCGCAGGCATCCGTTTTCCCGCGTCGCCGCGTCGATCGCGATACTCGCGGTTGCCATGTCCGGGTAGAGACAACCCATCGAATACCAGTAAAAGTAATCCTGATGATAGCGGAACCCCGGCACGAGCGGATATTTCAACGCAACCTTGTTGTGATAAACGTAGACCCGATCGTCGAAGATGGCTTCCAGCCGCTCGAAGATCTGATAATTCCGCGTCATCCTGGCGAAGACATCGTCGCCCGCCGTGTCGTTCCAGACGAAGATCGTCTCAAACGCGTTGTGCTTGCCGCTTTCGGTCTTTGTTCGGATATTGGTCAGTTGCCGCTGCATTCTTTCGTTTGAGTGGATGGCCGCGCGGGCAATCTCCATCTCCTCGCAAGAGAATGCATTTCTGACGATTAAATAACCCTGACGAAGGAAGAATTCGCAATCGGCGGCCAGCGTCTCAGCGCTCAACAGGGTTGTTCGAATTGCGGGGGCCTCAGCAGCGGTGGGCATCTCTTCAGATGTATCACAGGCGAAAATTCGCGGCAGGAAAAAGCCGGGGACCAGGGGCTGAGAAGAAGGAACTACTCCATACACACTTCCGGCGTCGGGTTCACTCGAAACCGACGCCGGACGAAAAAAAACCAGCTACTGAGCAGGCGGAGCTGTCAGCGGCATCGTCGTACCACGATGGCACGTGTAGCACGTTACGTGCATCTTGCCGTCGGGGAACTTCGAGTTAATATCCTTGACCATCGTAAACATCATGCGGGCCGTTACTTTCATCGGCTTCGCATCGCTGGAACGGTCCTGCTCGTGGCAGGCGTCGCACATCACGCCCAGACCAGCCGCCGCCGCGCGCATCGTGGGAATCAGGTTGGCATCGTCAGGCAGGACCTTCAGATTTGTGTGTGGCGCTCCGCCGCGTCCGCCCGCTGGTGCCTGAGCAAACACCGCAACCGCGCTGATTGTTAGAACAAAGAGTAGTTGGCGCATTCCAGAACAGTCTATCCCAAATTTGGGCCTGTCTGTCGATTAATTTTTGTTTACTTTTACGAGTATTTCGTAAACGCGTACACTGCCACGGCGGGTCGGTTTTTGAATGGCAGCTCGCCCACGGAAAAGGTTCACGTCCGCCAGAAATTCCGCCGCAAACGGGGAGGCGGGATTTGCATAGACCTCCCTGGGCGCTTCGGCTTGTTCGATCCGGCGGTGGTTCCTGACCGTCACCCGATCCGACACCTCGAGCGCCTCGTCCTGAACGTGGGTGAGCAGCACAGTTGTAACGCGAAGTTCATCGCGCGGGCGACGCAGCCAGCGACGCAATTCCTTGCGGACCTTCACGTCCGGGGCTCCGAAAGGTTCATCAATCGAGCAGCAGAACCCGCGGCTCAACTGCAGGCGCCCGGTCTCTTTTCCGTAGGCCCGTAGCTTTCGACTGTGCCCGCAGCCCGAATTCTGT
>DATAZF010000119.1:0-4764 GCA_036272235.1 Bryobacteraceae bacterium
CTTTGACTTGCCGTGCAAACCGCTGTGACAGAATAGAACCCACATGAGGATGTAAGCTCGCAGATCCAGGAGTAGAATGGCCCCGCTGGGCCGCCCATCACCAATGCAATCGACCGATACCACCAACCCGGATTACTTCCACAGAGTTGTCGACTGCCAATGGGCCTGCCCGGCCCACACGAACGTTCCCGAATATATCCGCCTGATTGCGCAGGGCCGCTATACCGACGCCTACATGCTCAATCGGGAATCGAACGTTTTCCCCGGCATTCTCGGACGCACCTGCGACCGCCCCTGCGAGCCGGCCTGCCGCCGCGGGCGCCTCCCGGAAGCCGGTGCCGCGGCTCAGGAAAAAGCCAAGCCTGTCGCCATCTGCCGCCTGAAGCGCGTCGCCGCCGATCTGCGCGATGACATCACCGAACTGCTCCCGCCGATTCCTGCAAAGAAGAATGGAAAGCGCGTCGCCTGCATCGGCGCCGGACCCGCCTCGCTCGCCGTCGCCAACGACCTCATGCCGCACGGCTATGACGTCACGATATTTGAAAAACTCGACAAGCCCGGCGGCCTGATGCGGACCAATATCCCGTCGTTCCGCCTGCCGGAGCGGGTTCTGACCGACGAGATCGACTCCATCCTGAATATGGGCGTCGAAATTAAATACAACTCGCCCATTGAAAGTATGGCCTCGCTCGCCGCCCGGAACTTCGACGCCATCTTTATCGGTAGCGGCGCGCCCCGCGGCAAGAACCTCGAACTCCCTGGCCGCTACGAACCCGGCGCAGTGGAGCACATCCATATCGGCATCGACTGGCTCGGCTCCGTCGCTTTCGGACACACCACCCAAATCGGCGAACGCGTCCTGATCATCGGTGTTGGCAACACGGCGATGGATTGCTGCCGGACATCCCGAAGACTCGGTGGGCGAGAGATCAAGGTCATGGCCCGCCGCCCACGCGCCTTCTTCAAGGCCTCCCCGTGGGAACTCGAAGACTCGGAGGAAGAAGGCGTTGACATCGTCATCAACTACGCCCCGAAGCGCTTCGTTATCGAAGACGGCAAACTCACCGGCATGGAGTTCGACCACCTCGAATGGGATGCTGAGGCCAGGAACTCAAAAGTCATTGAGACGTTGATTCTTCCGTGCGACGACGTGATCCTCGCCATCGGGCAGGACAACGCCTTCCCCTGGATCGAGCGCGATCTCGGTATCGAATTCGACAAGTGGGACATGCCAAAGGTCGACAAGGTCACCTTCGAATCCACGCGCCCCGGTCTCTTCTTCGGCGGCGATGCGGCGTGGGGACCGAAGAATATCATCTGGGCCGTCGAACACGCGCATCAGGCCGCGATCTCGATTCACAACCACTGCCAGGGAATCCCCGTCAGCCAGCGCCCCGCTCACGCCATGAATCTCATCAGCCAGAAGATGGGGCTCAGCGAGTGGAGCTATCACAATGACTACAATCCGGCCTCGCGCCAGAAGATGCAGCACGTCGATCTCGTGCGCCGTTTCGAAGAACTCGACATCGAAGTCGAGCTTGGCTTCTCCGCCGAGCAGACCGCCCGCGAAGTCCAGCGCTGTCTGAACTGCGATATCGAAACGGCCTTCACCGCCGCCAAATGCATCGAGTGCGATGCCTGTATCGATATCTGTCCGCTTTCGTGTTTGACGATTGCGCCCGACGCTCCGGAGGATGTGGTTCGCCACCGCCTCTCCGCGCCTGCAATTAATTCCGATCAAGCGCTCTACGCCTCCAAACCGCTACCGCAAACCGGCCGCCTCATGCTCAAGGACGAAGACCTGTGCGTCCACTGCGGCCTTTGCGCCGAGCGCTGCCCCACCGCGGCGTGGGACATGCAGAAGTTCCAGATCCTCATCGGCTACGCGGGCCAGGCCACTCCTCTCCAATCATGCACAGCGGCATAAACGATTTCGCAATCAAGCTGGGGAACCCCAACGGGTCCGGCTCCGCCAGCGCCAATGGGCTCATCATGCAGGCCATTTTCCGGATGGGCGTCCCCGTGTCCGGCAAGAATCTTTTCCCGTCCAACATCCAGGGACTTCCCACCTGGTACGAGATCCGCGTCAATAAGGACGGATACACGGCGCGCGCCATCAATTACGACCTGATGATCGCGATGAACGCCCAGACCTACGATCGGGACGTGCAGGAAGTCCGCTCCGGCGGCTATATCCTGTACGATTCCTCCTGGCCCCTCGACCCCGCGCTGATTCGCGACGATGTGACGTACCTCGGCGTGCCCCTGGCCCAAATGTGCAACGAGAACTTCAAGGAACCGCGCGAGCGCGTTCTGATGAAGAACATCGCGACAGCGGGCGCGCTCATCGAGCTGCTGAACATCGACGGTGCGGTCGTCCAGAAGCTCGTCGAAGAAAAGTATGGGCGCAAAAAAGGCTTGCAGGCATCGAACCAAAAGGCGTTGAAGCTGGGATCCGATTATGTCCGCGCGAAGTATCCCTGTCCCCTGCCCTTCCATCTGCAGACGATGGATGCCAATTCCGACAAGATCCTGATCGATGGCAACACCGCCGCCGCGCTCGGCTGCGTTTACGCCGGTGCCACAGTCGCCGCGTGGTATCCCATCACTCCATCGACCTCGACGATGGACGCATTCAAAGCCTTCTGCGAGCGCTACCGCAGGAATAAAGAAACCGGCGAATGCAATTACCTTATCCTCCAGGCTGAGGACGAGTTGGCCGCCATCGGCATGGTGATCGGCGCGTCATGGAACGGCGCGCGCGCCTTCACCTCGACCGCAGGCCCCGGCATATCGCTCATGAACGAGCTCCTCGGCCTCGCCTATTACGCGGAGATTCCCGTCGTCGTTATCGACGTGCAGCGCGTCGGACCCTCCACCGGCATGCCGACTCGCACCCAGCAGGGGGACGTCCTCGAATGCGCTTATGCCTCGCACGGAGACACTAAACACATCCTGCTGTTTCCGGCGAACCCCGCGGAGTGTTTTGACCTCGCCGCCAAGAGCTTCGATATCGCCGAACGCTTTCAGACCCCGGTCTTCATGCTCACCGACCTCGATATCGGCATGAACGACTGGGTCACGCCCAAACTCACATGGGACGATTCCCGGCGCCCCGACCGTGGCATCGTTCTTACCTCCGAACAGCTCGACGCCACCGCGAAGTTTCTCCGCTACACGCCGCTCAACGGCAGCAACGTTGCGCCTCGCACATTGCCGGGCGTGAATTCCAAAGGCGCGTTCTTCACACGCGGCTCCGGACATAACAAACTCGGCGGTTATACCGAAATTCCCGACGAATATCAGGAGGTCATGGACCGGCTGCTGCGCAAACATAAAGAGGCCGCCGGATTCGTTCCCGCCCCGATCATCGAGACGCGGGAGGGCGCGACCGTTGGAGTCATAACGATCGGCGGCTGCGATTCGGCGGTACGCGAAGCCCTCGACCTTCTCGACGCGGAAGGCACTCCGATGGATTACATGCGCCTCCGCGCCTTCCCCTTCGACGAACCAGTGGAAGCTTTCATCGCCGCGCACGATTACTGTTATGTCGTCGAACAGAACCGTGACGCCCAGCTTCGCTCCCTGCTCATCATCGAAACTTCTGCACCCAAAGAAAAGCTGCGGCCCATTCTCATCTACGGAGGCTTTCCGCTGAGCGCCAGCCTCGTCATCGAAGCCATCAATACAGGAGTGCCCCAACCCGATGCCGTCCATCGCTAAACCAAAAGTCGCGCATCCAAGCCTGTCCCGCAACGACATCGGGCTCACTGTTCGCGATTACGAAGGCACTATGTCGACGCTCTGTGCGGGGTGCGGACACGATTCCATCACGGCCGCCCTCGTGCGCGCTTTCTGGGAACTCTCGACGCCGCCGCACCGGATCGCCAAACTCAGCGGCATCGGCTGCTCATCAAAAACTCCGACCTACTTCGTCAGCGGCGCTCACGGATTCAACTCCGCCCACGGGCGCATGCCCCCCATTGCGACCGGCGCCAACGCGGCCAATCGCGAGCTCACGTACATCGGCGTCTCCGGCGATGGCGACTCGCTTTCCATCGGACTCGGCCACCTCTGCCACGCCATGCGCCGCAACCTGCGCATGCTCTACGTGATCGAAAACAACGGCGTCTACGGGCTTACGAAGGGCCAGTTCTCCGCCTCTTCCGACGTCGGATCCAAAAGCAAAAAAGGCGAAGCGAATACGATGTCGCCGATCGATCCGGTCATCCTCGGCCTCAGCCTCGGCGCCACCTTCGTTGCCCGCGCCTTCTCCGGCGACAAAGAGCAATTGGTACCGATCCTCAAGGCCGCCCTTTCGCACCGCGGCTTTGCGCTCATCGACGTCATCTCACCGTGCGTGACCTTTAACGACCACGAAGGCTCTACCAGGAGCTATCTCTATACGCGCCAGCACTTGAGTTCTGCGACGGAATCTGACTTCGTGCCCCACGCGGAAGAGATCGTGGCCGAGATCGCGCCCATCGGCGTCACCAACGTTACGATGCACGATGGCAGCGTGCTTCGCTTTACGCGCTTGCCCGAAGACTACGACGTTACCGATCGCCAGAAAGCTTTCGCTTATCTGAAGGGACATCCGGGTGAAATCGCCACCGGCGTTCTGTTCGCCGATGAGGGCGTGCCGGACATGCACGAAATGAATCGCACACCCCAAACCGCGCTGGTCGACGTTCCGTATGAAACGCTGTGTCCCGGCGCGGCCGCGCTCGAACAGCTTCAAAACGAATTCCGCTGATGTGGCGC
>DATAZF010000120.1:0-8494 GCA_036272235.1 Bryobacteraceae bacterium
GGAGCATTGCCTGCTGCTGGTCCCATCCGTGCTCGCTCCCCGCGAGAATAACTGCCTTCTGAATCCGAGCCATCCCGATTTCAATCGGATCGCAATCGACAAACCGGAGCCTCTGAGCTACGACCCGCGCATCTTCGCGAAGCATGTCATAGTTGGTCACCGCCAGGCAAAGGCCGGTTCCGCGAAACCGGCTCCGGCGAAAGTACGTTGAATCATCCGGGTCCTCCGGAGGTACAATGGCTTTGGCCTGCGATGACCTCGTATCTTCAGCGATTTGCGCTGATTGTGTCTTTCGCTTTCGTTCCCGCTGCCGCGCCTCTCTCCGCGCAGCAGCCGCAGCAAGGCCCCACCCCCGCCGCTTTTTTCACGCGCTACTGCACCGGCTGCCATAACGCCAAACTCAAAACCGCCGGACTTGTCATCGATCCCGAAGCCCTTACCCGCGTGCCTGACGGTGTATCCGGGAACGCCGAACTCTGGGAAAAGGTCGACGCAAAGTTGCGCGCCGGAGCCATGCCCCCGGCTGGCATGCCGCGTCCGGACCAGGCCGGCTACGACTCGACCGCGGCCTTTCTCGAAGCGCGCCTCGACCATGCCGCCGCCGCGAAACCGAATCCCGGTAAGCTGCCTTTGCTGCACCGTCTGAGCCGCACTGAATATCAGAACGCGGTCCGCGACCTGCTCGCGCTCGACGCCCTCCCGCAGGAGATGGATTACAATCTCCTTCTTCCGCCTGACAACGTATCGAGCGGCTTCGACAACATCGCCGACCTTCTTTTCCTCTCCCCCGCCACGATGGAGCGCTACCTCGACGCCGCCGAAAAAATCAGCCGGCTCGCGGTCGGTGATCCCAATGTGCCGCTGATGGTCAACATCTACCCGCTCTCGCCGGAACATCCGCAGGATGCCCGCGTCGACGAGCTCCCCTTCGGCACGCGCGGTGGACTCGCCGTCCGCAGCGACTTCCCGGTCGACGGCGAGTACGCCATTAAAGTGGATGTCGCCGGCGCTGCCCGCGAGGAGCACCAGCTCGAAATCACCGTCGACGGCCAGCGCATGGAAGCCGCCCAAATCGGCAACCCGGCCGGTGGTGGCCGGGGTGGACGCCCCGCACGCGGCGCCGCCGCCAAACCTCTTGAATTCCGGATCCCCGTGAAATCCGGCCCGCGCCTGATCGGCGTCTCTTTCGTCGAGCATTCCGAAGCTCGCGACGAATCCATCCTGCGCCCTCGCATGCGCGGACGCGGCCCGCTCCCGGCGATCTCGGAAGTCACCATCAGTGGACCTTACGGCAACAAGGCCGCCGGCAACTCACCCAGCCGTGCGCGCATCTTCACCTGCCATCCAGCCAACGAAACCGCCGAGCTCCCTTGCGCGAAGCAGATTCTCTCCACGCTGGAGCGCCGCGCTTATCGGCGGCCGGTAACTGATACCGACCTCGACGACCTCATGCCCTTCTATACGGAAGGGCGCGCCGCCGGCTTCGACGCGGGCATCGAGCGCGCCCTCGGACGCCTTCTCGTGAGCCCTCAGTTCCTCTTTCGCGTCGAGCGCGATCCCGCCGGACTCGCTCCCGGAACACCCCACCGCGTCACTGACCTCGAACTCGCCTCGCGCCTTTCTTTCTTCCTCTGGAGCAGCCTCCCCGACGACGAGCTCCTGAAAGTGGCGACGCAAGGCAAGCTGAAGGACCCTGCCGTTCTCGAGGAGCAGGCGAAGCGCATGCTCGCCGATCCGCGTTCCGAATCCATGGTCACCAACTTCGCCGAGCAATGGCTGTTCCTGCGCGATATCGAGGCCAAGGAACCCGACGAGCTTCTTTTTCCGGATTTCGACGAAACTCTGCGCGCGGCCATGCGGCGCGAGACGGAGCTTTTCCTCGACAGCGTGTTGCGCGAAAATCGCAGTGTGCTCGATCTGTTGACGGCGAATTACACTTTCGTCAACCAGCGCCTGGCCCGCCACTACGGCATCCCCAACATCGAGGGCAGCTACTTCCGCCGCTACACTTTTCCTGACGGCAGCCCGCGTGGCGGCTTATTGGGGCAGGGCAGCATCCTGACGATCACGTCTTACGCGACCCGCACTTCTCCGGTCGTGCGCGGCAAGTGGGTTCTGGAAAATCTTTTCTCCGCGCCGCCCCCGCCGCCTCCTCCCAACATTCCGGCTTTGAAAACCGAAGGCTCCGAGCCCGGCAAAACTCTCACCATGCGCGAGGCCATGACGTTGCACCGCGCCGCCCCCGCCTGTGCCGGCTGCCACGCTCGCATGGACCCCATCGGTTTCGCCATGGAAAATTTCGACGCAGTCGGGAAGTGGCGCGCGCGGGACGCGGGCAGCGTGATCGATACGGCGGGCACTCTTCCCGATGGCTCCAAATTCGACGGCATCGCCGGTTTGAAGAAAGCCCTGCTGGCACGCCCGGAGCAGTTCGTCGACACCGTCGCGGGCAAGCTCCTGATGTACGGTCTCGGCCGCAACCTGCAGTATTACGATGCGCCATCCGTCCGCGCCATCGTGCACGAAGCGGCGCATGACAAATACACCCTGTCGTCGCTGGTCCTTGGCGTAGTCAAAACTCCTGCATTTCAAATGAGGTCTGCACAATGACATTCGTTACCAAAAAATCCCTCGCGCGCCGTGCCTTCCTGCGCGGCCTCGGCACAACTCTCGCACTGCCGATGCTTGATTCGATGGTCCCGGCCCTCCGCGCAAAGTCCGCCGCCGCCCCACCGCGGCTCGGCTTCGTCTACGTTTCCAACGGCATAATCCAGAAGCAGTGGAACCCCGAAGCCACCGGCACAGCCTTCGAGTTGACGCCCATTCTCAAACCGCTCGCCAATGTCCGCCAACACGTGAACATCCTCTCCGGACTCTCTCACCTGCAGGCCGACACCTTCGGCGACGGCACGGGCGACCACCCTCGCGCCTCCGCCGCCTGGCTCACCGGCGTGCACGCCTACGATCGCACGCAGCCGGGTGTCGAAGTTCGCCTCGCCACCTCAGCCGATCAACTCGCCGCCCGTGTGCTCGGAAAAGAGACGCGCCTCGCCTCGCTTGAACTGAATCTCGATTACCCTACGCAGGGCGCCTGCGACTCCGGCGACTGTTTCTACGTCAACACCGTTTCCTGGCGCAACGAGACCACCCCGAATCCGACGGAATCCAATCCGCGCATCGTCTTTCAGCGCCTCTTCGGCGACGGCGGCGGACCCGCGCAACGCCTCGCCCAAACCAAAGCCCGCGGCAGCGTCCTCGATTCGGTCGCGCAGGAAGCCGCCCGCCTCGCCGGCACTCTCGGACCCGGCGACCGCACCAAACTCAGCGAATACATGGACTCGGTGCGCGACATCGAAGCCCGCATCCAGAACGTCGAGGCGCAAAGCGCTCAATCCGTCGACCTTCCGGACCGGCCGCTCGGCATTCCGGACACCTTCGACGCCCATACCAAAATGATGTTCGACCTGCTGCTGCTCGCGTATCGTGCCGATCTCACGCGCGTCTTCAGTATGGTGATGGCCCGCGAGCTCAGCTCCCGCACTTACGCGAATATCGGGGTTCCCGAGCAGCACCATCCCACCTCCCATCACCGCAACGATCCCGTGCTGATCGGGAAGAAGGCGAAGATCGACACTTATCATGTCCAGCTTCTCTCATACTTCCTCGAAAAAATGCAGGCGACGCCGGATGGCGATGGCTCACTGCTCGACCACAGCCTGATCCTCTACGGAGGCGGTATGGGCGATGGCAATCTGCACCGGCATAACGATCTCCCGTGCCTTCTCGCCGGAAGCCTCAACGGACAGATGAAAGTCGGCCGCCACTTGAGCTATCCGGAAGATACTCCGATGACCAACCTGCTCGTCAGCGTGTTGGATAAATCGGGCGTCCAAACCGAAAAACTCGGCGACAGCACTGGCCCTCTGAAGCCCGACTACTTATCTGTTTGACTGGAAGGGGCTGATTGAGGAGGCGGACTCAGCACTGCCATCACCACCAGCCGCTCCGTCCCGGTGTTCCGGATCGAATGCATCACGCCCGCCGGAGCGAACGCCGCATCGCCGGCTGAAAGTACCTGGGTTTCCTCGCCGATCTCGACCGCCCCGCTGCCTTCGAGCACCACGTAAAGCTTGTCCTGCCCCGCATGCGCGTGTGCCGCATGCTCCTGCCCCGGTTCGAACGAATTCAATCCGGCGAACAGAAACTCGCCCTGCGCCAGATTGCTCTTGCCCATCTTGTCGGGAGTGAACTTCGCCCGGCTGGAAATCTTTCTCAGAAACATATGGCAAATCCAACCGGCCCTCGGCGCTGCCCCTCGAAGCCACTCGTCCAGCGCGGATGGAGTGTGGAGCAGGTTGGCAGCCTGCGCGGGGTTGTTAACCCCGCTCTTCGGTCGCAGATGAACAGCCGCGGCCGGCCAGCTGCTCTAAATTGTCTTCGTCGATCCGCCGTCCGCATCGATCAACGAACCCTGCAACAACCTTCCATGCGGACTCAGCACAAACGCCACCAGGGCCGCGATATCTTCCGGCTCACCGATGCGCGCGATCCTGTGCTCTTTGAGGAAGACTTCTTCCGGCGAATCCTTCAACTGCGCCGCGAGCCGCGCCGTACGCACCGGACCCGGATTGATGGCATTCACCTGCACACCATCGTGGATGCCCTTCTCGGAAATCGCCTTCGTGAACGACAGTACCGCCGCATTCACCGACCCGCCGATGGCAAACATAGCTCCCGGCGTGCGCCCGCCCGCGCCCACGATGTTGACCACCGCGCCGCGCTGCTTCTTCAGATGCGGCCATGCCGCCCGTGTCATACGCACCGCGCTGAAGTATTTCAATGCGAAGCCGTCGATGAAATCGTCGTCGGTCAGCGTCTCGAAATCCCCGCGTTTGGTCGCGCCCGCGTTGTTGACGATCACGTCCAGGGTTCCGAACCGCGCCACCGCCGCGTCCACAACCTTCGCCGCCGAATCCGGCAGCCGCAGGTCGATCGGAACCGTCGCCGCGTTCGCCCCGATTTCTTTGGCTGTTGCATTCAGTAATGCTTCATCGCGCGCGCAAAGCACGACATTCATGCCGTCCCGCGCCAGCCGCTGGGCGATGGCGCGACCGATGCCTCTGTTGGATCCTGTGATAATCGCTGTTTTCATTTAGTGTTCGGGGCTATTCGCACCGGCGTACCAGAAATCAGCGAATCCGGCGGATTGACAATCATATCCTCATCCGCCTTCAATCCCGACACTACTTCCAGGGAATCGCCGAAATCGTGCCCCACTTGAAACGGCACCAGCAGCGCCTTCCCGCCACGCACCACCGCCGCCCGCAGACCCTCCGCGCGAAACAGCACCGTATTGATCGGGATCGTCAACGCGTTTACCGAGGCGCCGGTAAGGTCCAGATGCACCGAAACATACGCGCCCGGCAGCAGGTCGCCCTTTTCGTTGTTGACGTCCACTTCCACCAGCAACGTGCGCGATGCCGGGTCGATCGAGCTGGCGTTGCGCACGATCGTTCCCGTAAACGTGCGGCCGGGAAATTCCGCGAGCGTGAGCGCGGCCTTCGAGCCGTTCGCCGCCGCCCGCTCGTATTCCTCCGGCACATTGACGAACACGCGAAGGCGATTCGTTGCCGAAAGGTGGAAGAGTCCGTAAGCCGACGCGCCGGCGCCCGCGTTGATCAGCGCCCCAACGTCCGTATTGCGCGCCGTGATCACGCCGTCGAAAGGAGCATAGACCTTTTCATATCCCTGCAGATCTTCCAGCCTTTTCACGTTCGCCGCGGCCGACTGCACGATGGACTTTTTGGAATTCATATCGGCGACCGCGTTATCCGCATCCTGCCGTGCCACCGCGCCTTTCTGCAGCAGGTTTGTATAGCGCCCCGCCGTCGTCTGCGCCAGCTTGTAATTGGTCTCAGCGGTTTCGACATCAGACTTCGCCTGCTGCAGTTGTTGATCCGTCTCCGGTGTCTCGATCTCTGCGAGAAGATCGCCCGCGTGCACCTTCGTGCCGATATCGGCGTACCATTTCCGCAGATACCCGCTGGTGCGCGCGTAGACCGGAGCGTCGATCAGCGGCTGCGTATTGCCGGGCAGCACCAGCTCATGCGCCTCGTTCGTCACCTTCGGATGCGTCACCGCCACCGTGAGCAGCGCCGATTCGTTCGTCTCCTGGACCAGCGTCTTCTCGGCTGAAACCCGCCCCGTAATTCCGCGATAAACGAACCACCCGATCGCCCCCGCCGCAATCAGAAACAGCAAAATAAACAGGGGACCGACCCCATGCTTCTGCTCGTTATCCGTGGCCGGCTTCTTCGGCGTAGTCTCCAATGTCTCCTCGTGAACCTTCATAAATGTAGGTGGGGCAGGCGGTTTCGCCTGCCGTCTTTTCTTCCTCGTTCCATCAGTGCCGCACCGGTTCCAGACGTCGACTTCTCCCTACCGCGGTGCCCGTTCGCCGCGTCAGATTGTGAATCAAACTGAACACAGCGGGTACAAAAAACAATGTCGCAATCGTCGCGCACAACAAGCCGCCGATCACGGCCCGCCCCAGCGGAGCGTTCTGCTCGCCGCCTTCACCCAGCCCCAGCGCCATCGGGATCATCCCGATAATCATGGCGAGCGCCGTCATCAGCACGGGCCGGAACCGCGTGAACCCTGCTTCGATTGCCGCCTGCAGCGCGTCATGGTGATGCTCCAGCCGCTCCTTCGCAAAAGACACCACGAGGATGCTGTTCGCCGTTGCCACCCCCATACACATGATCGACCCCATCAGGGCCGGCACGCTCAGATGGGTGTTCGTGAGGAACAGGAACAGCACGATTCCGGTCAGCGCCGCCGGCAGCGCGCTGACGATAATCAGCGGATCCAGCCACGACTGAAAGTTCACCACGATGAGCAGGTAGACCAGCACGATCGCGACGCCAAGGCCGGCAACCAGCCCGATGTACGACGTCCGCATGGTCTCGATCTGCCCGCGGATCACCACGTCCGACCCGCGCGGCAGATTCTTTCGCGCGGCATCCACGATCCGCGTGACGTCCTTACCGGTCGCCCCCAGGTCGCGCCCTTCGACAGCGCCATAAATATCGATCACACGCTTGATGTTGTAGTGGTTGATGCCGGCCATTCCGGAGCCGCGCGAGATCGTCCCCACATCGCCGAGGATTTCGCCCTTCGCTGCGCCCGGAGCCGTGATCGGCACGTTCTGCAGATCCTGCAGCGACTGGATCGAATACTGCGGCGCCTGCGTCACCACACTGTAAAGCACTCCGTTCGGATTCAGAAAGAACGTCGGCGTCTCTTGACCGCTGCCGCTCAGCGACACCAGCAGGCTGGCCGAGACGTCGCGCTCCGTGATCCCCGCGCCTTGCGCCTTGGTGCGATCCACCGTGATGTGCAGTTTCGGCTGATCGAAAGGCTGCTGGATGCGCAGATCGACAATCCCAGGCACTTGCTGGATGCGCGGCAGAATCGAATCCGCAAACTTCCGGTTGCCCTCGGTATTGGCCCCCACCACCTGCACGTCGATGGGCGCGGGCAGGCCGAAATTCAGAATTTGCGTGACCATGTCCGCCGGCAGGAAGTAGAACAACGTGTCCGGAAACTCCTTGTTCAGCTTCGGACGCAGCGCCGTGACCCACTGCTGCGTGGGCCGGTGGTCTTCTTTAAGAGAAACCAGGATATTGCCCTCCGCCGAACCGAGCAGGCCGCTGTTGTCGTAGGTTGTGTTGATCCCGCTCTGCGGCACGCCGATGTTGTCGACGATACTGTCGAGCTCGCGCGCCGGTATCATCCGCCGCAGCGATTGATCGATAAGATCGTTCAACCGCGCCGTTTCTTCGATCCTCGTGCCGGTCTTGGTGCGGAAATGCAGCCGGAACTGCCCGTTATCGCTCGAGGGAAAGAAATCCTGACCCAGCCACGGAAACAGCAGGAAACCGCCCGCGCACAGCGCCAGAAACACAGGCACGAAAACGAACCGCCGATAGACGAACGTGGTCAGCAGCAGTTGATAGTTCAGGCGCATGCGCTCGAAGCCGCGCTCGAATGACTGCTGAAAGAGCTTGAACGGATTCCAGCTTCGCCGGCCCCGCGCGGCATGCGCGGCTTTGACCTTCAACAGGTACATTGCCAGCGTCGGCACAAGCGTCCGCGACAGGACATACGAAGCCAGCATCGCGAAAACCACCGCCTCCGCCAGCGGCACGAACAGATACTTCGCCACGCCGCTCAGGAAGAACATCGGCAGGAACACGATGCAGATGCAAAGTGTGGAAACCAGCGCCGGCACCGCAATCTGCGCCGCGCCCTCAAGGATCGCCGTGTGAAGGTCGTGGCCTTCTTCCAGATAACGCTCAATATTTTCGATGGTGACGGTCGCGTCGTCCACCAGGATGCCGACGGCCAGAGCCAGCCCGCCGAGCGTCATGATGTTGATCGTCTGGTTCGTGGCGCTCAGCGCGCAGATGGAGCAAAGAATCGACAGCGGAAT
>DATAZF010000121.1:0-17502 GCA_036272235.1 Bryobacteraceae bacterium
CGCGCGTTCCTCACGCACTTCATCGGCGTGATACCGCGCGAGGACTTGCCCTTTATCGACACGATCGCCGAGCCCGGCATAAACGACCATCGTGAGACCAGGAGAGCGGATACCGACGCGCCAGACGTGGTCGTCGGCCAGAACGATGCGGCCCTTTAACTGAAGCGTCGCGGGTTCATCGATCATGGCGGCGCTTTCCGTTTGAATCATCGCGGCGGATACCTGCGCGGGAGTTAGAACGATCTCGCTCGGAGTAGCTTTCTTCGTTTCCGGCCGCGGCGCTTCAACCGCTTTCTGTCCACCGCACGCACCGAGAAACAGGACGGCAAGCATTAAAAGGCTCGGAATACTTTTTCTCATTGTTCAACCCCTTCAGCGATTTCCAACCGGACAATACTCTGATGAAATTCGGTCATGCCGCGCGCCCACGCGAGCTCGGCGTCGATGCGCGAGCGCTCCGCATCGAGCAGCCGAAGCAAATCGGTTCCACCTTCCGCGTAAGCCGCATTGGCGATCTGCTCCAGATCGATTGCCTGTTGACGGAGAGGCTGCAGGGTCGCGACCGCTTCGTCGCGACGCATGCGATATTCCTGCAAGGCGGCGTCATATTCCGCACGGACGTCCGTTTCAGTCGCGGCGAGCAACTGCTGCCTGCGGCGCACCTCCGCTTCGGCCGCTTCGCGATTTCCCTGGTTCTTGTTACTCACGGGCAGGCCGATCTGGAAGCCCGCAATGATCGTGTTGATGCCGTTCGTGGTATCCGGCAGCTGAGTGCGTTTGTAACCGGCGAAGACGCTGAGGTCCGGACGCGCGGCAACGGCTTCGAGGCGGGCCTTTGCTTCCGATTCAGCCAGATCGGCGCGAGCCAGCCTCGCGTCGCTGCGCAGCAGGAGCACATCTTCGATCGATTTCTCGCGGAATGCTGCCGGCGCCTCCAGCGGGTCGGTCAACACAAAGCCTGCGCCGGCGGGGCGGCCCATTTCTTTGAAAAGCGCCATCAGCGCGCGATTGGCATCGACTGCCGCGAGATTCGCCGAGATCTTCAGGCGCTCGTGCTCGAGCCGGACACGAAGCAGGTCCTGCTCGGCGATTGCGCCTGCACTGAATCGCGCCGCGTGGTAGTCGACAACCTTCTGAAAGTTGGCAACGGAGGCGCGCAGGACTTCGACGTTTTCCTGTGCGCCACGCGCGTTCCAATAGGCCAGCTTGATGCTGTCGACCAGCCGCGCTCTGGCGAGATCGTACTCGGCCTGCGTGCGGCCGATGCCCTGCTCGGCGACGGAAATTCGCTGCGCTCTCTTGCCGAGGATGTCCAGCGGCTGCGTGACATAGGCGACGGTATCGACATCTCGCGCGTAGGTCTGGCCGGGCCGAAGGTTCTCGTTTTGAAAGAGGAATTCCGGATTCGGCCGGAGGCTCGCCTGCCGCCTCAGACCCTGGGCGGCGAGTACGCGCTCCTTCTCTGCTTTGAGCGACGCACGCGATTGCAATCCCTGCTGTATTGCGTCGTCGAGGCCGAGCCGCGACTGCGCGGAGCAGACGCCGGCACAGCCGAATGCTGTGGCGAACACGGCCAAATGGCCGATTCGGTTACTTAACTTCATCGATTTCCTTCCCAGTGGGTATGCGAATGGTCAGTCCGGACGCGCGTGTGGTTGTTCCAACAAGACGCGCACGGACACACTACTGCTGTTTGAGGGGAAGGTCAGGCAGGCGGGGCTCTGGGGGAGGAATTGCGGCGGGCAGGCGGACTATTGCCACGCTCCTCGACGACATCGACGCTTAACCGCGTTTCGGCGAGCGTCTGCACCAGAGCGGGCGCGCGGGTCGGAACAAAAGGCGCCAAATGGGCAGTCAGAACGAGGGTGAAAGTATCCAGCGATACCGGCTGGTCTTCATCCGCACTCTCAATTTCCCGCTCACCCGGAACATCCACGTGATCGTGATGATGCGCGGAAAGATGGGAATGAATGAGAGGCGTGTGGTCGTGATGACCCTCACCGGGCCCGGCGCGATGAACGTGCTGGAACGGCGCCAGAACAAAGGCGGTCACAAATGCCAGACAGCACTGGATCGCGAGAGCGCGCCGCATCAAGAGCAGTGTACCGCAGGGCCCGAACTCACCCGAGGGCAATCGGCACGAGTTCATCCATTGTCTTCACGTAATGAATTTTGATGTCGCCGATCTGCTCCGCCTTGAGGTCCTCGCGCACGTTGACCTCATTCTCGGCGGGCACAATAATTTCTGTGACGCCGCCGCGTTTCGCCGCGAGCACCTTCTCCTTGATTCCGCCGATGGGCAGCACCTGCCCGGTCAATGTAATCTCACCGGTCATGGCAAGATTTTCTTTTACGCACTTTTCGGTCAGCATCGACAAGAGAGCGGTGGCCATGGTCACTCCCGCGGACGGGCCATCCTTTGGAATCGCTCCCGCCGGCACGTGCACGTGAATATCGCTGGTCTTGAATACATCCGGATCGATCCCATACTTCGTCGCATTCGCCCGCACCCATGTCAGCGCCGCCTGCACGGATTCCTGCATGACCGATCCGAGTTGCCCGGTCATGATCAGACCTTTGCTGCCGCCGGGCATGCGCCCCGCTTCGATGAATAAAACATCGCCGCCGACAGGGGTCCACGCGAGCCCAACGGCCACGCCCGGACGCCGCGTACGCTCAGCCACTTCGGTATCGGGGCGGAGCCGCGGCGCGCCCAGCGATTCTTCGACGAAAGCGGACGTTACCTCCGCGATGGGCTCTTTTGCCTCCGCAAATCGACGCGCGATTTTCCGGCATACCGTCCCGATTTCGCGCTCCAGATTGCGGACGCCGGCCTCGCGGGTGTAACGCCGAACGATGAAACGCACCGCCTCCTCGAGGAATGTCAGGGGCCGGCTTTCATCCAGACCGTTCTCTTTCTTTTGCCGCGGGATCAGATAACGGAAGGCGATCATTACCTTCTCCTGTTCCGTATAGCCCTGCAGCTCGATAATCTCCATGCGATCGCGCAGCGCTCCGGGGATGGTGTCGAGCACGTTCGCCGTCGTAATAAAGAGGACGCGCGAAAGATCGAACGGCACGTCGAGGTAGTTGTCGCGGAAAGTGAAGTTCTGTTCGGGATCAAGAACTTCAAGCAGCGCCGATGACGGATCGCCGCGGAAATCATGCCCCAGCTTGTCGACTTCATCCAGCACGAAGACGGGGTCGTTGGCGCCGGCGCGCCGCAGAGCCTGCATGATCTGGCCCGGCATCGACCCGATGTAAGTCCGTCGGTGTCCCCGGATTTCAGCCTCGTCGTGCATGCCGCCCATTGAAATGCGCTGGAACTTGCGGCCCAGCGAGCGCGCAATGGAGCGGCCGAGGGAAGTCTTCCCCACGCCCGGCGGGCCGACGAAACAAAGAATCGGCCCCTTCAGCCCCGGCTTGAGCTGCATGACGGCAAGAAAGTCGAGGATGCGGTTCTTGACTTTTTCCAGATCGTAATGATCTTCGTCGAGGATCTCCGCCGCCCTCTGCACATTTACCGCTTCCCCCGACGATACGGCCCACGGCAGGCTGACCAGCCACTCGAGATAGGTGCGCGCCACGGTGTGCTCGGGCGACATGGGATTGATTTTCGCGAAGCGGCCCAGTTCCTTGAGGGCTTCCTGTTTGACCTCGTCGGGCATCCCCGCTTTCTCGATCTTGCCGCGGAGCTCTTCGGTCTCCTGCTCGCGGTCGTCGCCCTCGCCCAGTTCCTGCTGAATAGCTTTCAGTTGCTCACGCAGGTAAAATTCGCGCTGGCTCCGGGAAAGCTGTCCCTGCACCTGCGTCTGAATCTTCTGGCGCAGTTCAAGCAACTCCACTTCGCGCGCCAGTTGCTGGTTGATGTATTGCAGGCGCATGCGGGCATCGTTTTGTTCGAGCACCGACTGCCGCTCGACATGGCTCAGGCTCGGCAGGGTTCCGGCGATGAAGTCGGCAAGACGCCCGATCTCGTCTATGTTCGCGGCCGCTGTCGAAACTTCATCCGAGAGGTTCGGCGCCGCGGCGACAATCTGGGTGAACTCGCCCAACACATTCTGGCGCAACGCCGTCAGCTCAGGCGTGATCTCCGGCTCGATCTCGGGCAAACGCTCGACGCGCGCGCGGAGAAACGGCTCGGTCGAGGTGTAGCCCCGGACCCGCATGCGCGCCACGCCCTCGCAGAACAACAACTGGCCCTCGCGCATTCTGACGATCTTATGAATCATCGCGACGGTGCCGGTCTCGTGCAACTCGTGCGGACCCGGCACGTCCGTGCGCGGATCGATCTGCGAGACGACGCCGATCAGGCGGTTTTCACCTAGAGATTCGACAAGCGCGACCGACGTCGGCCGCCCGACGCTCAGCGGCAGCAGGGCGTTGGGAAACAACACCGTGTCGCGCACGGCAAGAATGGACAACTCCTCGAACTCGGGAAGCCCGGCCTCTCCACTGGACGCGCGCCTGGAACTTTCAAGTGACTCGGCGCCATTTCCAGTCTCGGCTTCCTCTGGCATTGCCGTTCCGGTCGGGAGCGATTCCATTACTTGAGAGTAGCGAGGGTCGCGCCGCGAAAGCTACTCAGCCGCCGGGTAGCAGCCAAGCACGCGTAACATATCGGCCAGTTCCGCCAGATGACTCAAGGCATTGCGGCACACAGGATCTTCCACATGCCCGATGAAATCCAGATAGAAGAGATACTCCCAGGGCTTGCCGCGCAGCGGCCGCGACTCGATCTTCGTCAGATTGACATCGCGCAACGAGAACGCGCTCAGAGACCGGAACAGTGCGCCCGGCAGATTGCGCGTCGTGAAAACAACGGTTGTCTTAAACCGCTTCGCGGCGCCGGACTTCAGGTATTTCGGTTTGCCGGGCTTCATTCTTTCGAGCAGGAAAAATCGCGTGAAGTTTTCGCGATCATCTTCGATCGACTTCTGCAGAATCCTCGCCCCGTAAATCTTCGCGGCATCGGCGGAAGCGATGGCACCCGCGTCTTCGAGCGCCTCCGCCATCACCATCTTTACGCTTCCGGCGGTGTCGTAAAACGAGGTCCGCTCGATTTGCGGATTCTCTTCGAAGAATCGCCGGCATTGATTGAGTGCCACGGGATGCGAATATACGCGGCGAATATTCCTGAACTTCACGCGCGGCGGCGCAATCAGATTATGCACGATACGCACGAATGTTTCACCGCGAATCGCGAGGTCGTATTTCAGAAGGTGATCGTAGTTCTCGTGAACCGATCCATGTAAAGTGTTCTCAATCGGGATCACCGCACAATGGCATTTTCCATTTACGACTGAAACAAAAACCTCTTCGAAGGTTTGCGTGGGCGCCGCGATGAATTCGTCGCCCGCCAATTTGCGCGCCGCCGCCTGACTGAAGGCGCCAAGTTCGCCCTGAAACGCGGTGCGCCATCTCATTTCGGGCCGCTTTCGTTTCGCTCGGGGCGGAGATCGGGTCCATTCCAGCGTCGGGCATTCGGGTCCGGCAACCCGAGCAGATCGAGTACGCGATCGACACTCGAATCCACCAGATCTTCGATGGTTGCCGGGTGGTTGTAAAACCCCGGTACGGGCGGAGCGAGGATGCCGCCCATTTCGGCAACCGCAGTCATAGCCTTCAGGTGCCCAAGGTGCAGCGGACTTTCCCGGATCATCAGAATCAGTCGTCTGCGCTCCTTAAGTGTCACGTCCGCAGCGCGCGTAAGCAGGTTCGAAGTGATGCCGTATGCAATGGAAGACATCGTATGAATGGAGCAGGGAGCCACCACCATTCCGTCGGTTCGAAACGACCCGCTGGCGAGAGGTGCGGAAATATCTTCCACTGCCCACGAGAAATCCGCCAGGGATTTCATATCGGATGCCTTCCTGCCGGTTTCCAGATAGAGCGTCTTTTCGCCGGACCGGCTGAGGATGAGGTGAATTTCCACTTCGGAACGGCGCAGTTTTTCGAGAAGACGAAGCGGGTAAATTGCGCCACTGGCTCCGGTGACTCCCACTACTATTCTCAGATGGCCTCCAAAAAAACCTTTTTTGTTCCGAAATTGGAACAGCAGTTTACAAAACTTATTGAAGCGGGAACAGACCGGAAGTTATAATTTTTAAAGGAAGGTGCTGACGTGCCGCAGGCCCCCGCTATCTACATCCAGAGACAGGATAATAGCACGGAAGCGGCGGGACAACGCCTGCGTCGCGCCCGTGAGAGACTGAACCTCAAGTTCCGCGACGTGGAGCAGGCGAGTCAGCTTATCGCGGAACGCCGCGGCAACCCCGAGTTTTGCGTTCTGATCAGCCGACTCTCGGATATCGAGAATCAAGGTACGCTGCCCTCGCTCTACCGGCTTTACTCGTTGTGCTGTATTTACCGCCTCGATCTGAACGAAGTTCTGTCATGGTATGGCGTGCCAGTGGAATCCATGGCGGCCGATGCCAGCTTGATCCAGATCGAGAAGACGCACGCGATTCATTTCGACCCGGACGCGGGCGCCGCCGCAATGCTGCCTATATCTCTGGATCCTGGAATCAATTTGCGGCGAACCTTTTTTGTCAGCGAACTGGTGCAACGGTGGGGGAAACTCCCTTTATCCCTTCTCAGCGGAATAGATGTAAGCCGCTTCCGATACGGCTTCGTCGGCACCGAGGACTGGGGAATGTATCCGGCAATTCCGCCTGGTTCACTGCTCGTGGTCGACGATACGCGCCGTAAGATTCAGGCGGCAGGGTGGCGAAGCTTGAGCGAACGCCCCATCTATTTTCTGCAGGATCGCGAAGGCCACTATTATTGCCGGTGGTGCAGCGTCAAAGAGGGCGTAATCAGCCTGATTTCCGATCCGGCGTCGGACGCCCCGATCCTGAATTTCTCCTTTCCCGGAGAGATTGAGGTGATCGGACAGGTGGTGGGACTCGCTATGAGTCTGGATCCCGAGAAGAGACGCCGTATTCGCCCCTGACCAGTTCCATAACGATCCCCAGATCCGCCCCGAAAAGCTTTCTCTCGACATCGCGCGACTCACCCGGAACCCAGTTATTCCAGGGTTCGAGCGTGAGCCAGTTTGCGATAATTTCCCGCTTGTCTCCTTCCAACCCGGAAAAATACGCCTCTAATTCTTCCTTCTGCTGTTCGAGCCCGAAACAGAGCCATTCCTGAAAGGTGCTGGTGTGGCTGCGGCGGAGTATGCGGTCTACTTCGTCGACGCCGATGCGCTGCGCGAGTCCGAAATGTTCATAACTTCCTGTATTTGCATTGCGCAGCGATGCCAGGTACGCGAGGCGACCAAGCACCGTCGGAATTGACGACAGCGTTCTTTGCCACGATTCGGTGATAGCGGCTTCGCGGTTTGCGCTCACTGAACTTCTCATGCGCATTGTACAACCCCAGTTGTGTGCTCTGCATCCCAGGAAATTTCCTAAGCCGGAACTCAAAATCCATCGCTATACCGTTCTGTTTAGGACACTTCTTCATCAACTTCGCCCCTTCGAAGAAGAATCCGGTTATGCTCCGGGAGTAGCAGTTAAATCACTCAAAAAGGAACAAATTCCAATGCGAAAAATGATGATTCTCCTGACCCTTGCCGTCTCTTATTTTGCCGTCGCCGGCGCCGGCGTACTGAACGCGGACAATCCCCCGGCCTGCAACCCCTGCCCAGCCGTCCGTTAAAGCAGTTTCCGGCGAAAAATGGTAAAATCATGCGGCCGCCGAAATGGATCCGAATGCCGCGAGTGAGCTCATCCAGGCAACCGTTGCGCTTGCCGCAGTAGCTCGACTGATCTACCTCAATTTCGCCAAACAGTTTCCAGCACTTCTGGCTTTTCTGGCCTTCCTTGCCGCAATCGATTTCCGCTTCGGCTTTGAGGATCAGACTTCGTCAACTTATTTCTGGAGCTACATTGTTCTTGAGCCTGTTTACTGCCTCTTCGCCATCCTGGCGGTTCGGGAATTGCTGGCGCTCACGTTCCGTGAGTACCCCGGCATCCGGACCGCCGGCCGATGGGCGATGTACGCCGGTATTGTGTTCTCGCTCTCAATTTCTTTGGTTCTGACGTATTTTTTCTGGAGCGGAAGCGCGGCAGGCCGCGCTCACTCTCCTTACCTCTATTATGTGGAGCTCATCAAGCGCTGCGTTTTCTTCACCCTGGCCCTCGTAATCGTCACCCTGTTGGTATTTCTTTCGCGGTATCCGCTGCATCTCAGCCGGAACACGCTTGTGTCCAGCTTTTTTTTCAGCGCCCTTTTTCTGAGCGAAACCGCGCGCCTGCTGGTGGACAGCATGGTGACCCTGCTACATAATCCGGCCGTCGACTGGGCACAATCGGGGTTTATTTTTATTTGCCTTTTTGGATGGACCTTAATGCTGAAGCGGGAGAGTCGCACGACGCCCCCGCAAATCCGCTTTCCGAGTCCCAGGGAAGAACATCTTCTGCAGCAGCTTAATTCCCTGAACCAGCTCATGGCTCGGGCTTCCCGGAGGTAATAGACCCGTATTATTTGAAAACAGTTGCAAAAGCACTCAGACTTCTAGTATTATCAACTTGAAATAGTTGGAGTAATTTCTCCATATGCCTCTTGTTTTCGCATCAGCGCTGTTTCTGATCTGCTTTGGCGCCATCGGACTCGACTTCTTCCTGAAGCTGCGTGCTTTGCAGTCGCGGGAAATGAGCACGGTTTCTCTGCTCACCGCCGACCGTTATCGCCCCATGCTGCGTTTGCTTTCCGATGATGATCTGGCGATTGTCGCTGCAGACAATAAGCTGAAGAAATCAATGCGGGCAAAGCGTCGTACTCTCTTTCGCGGCTATCTCCGCTGTCTGACCCGGGATTACGCATCGCTGCTGGCAGGTGTTCGCGACGCGATGGTCCGGTCAGGCGTGGACCGTCCCGATTTGGCGCGAGCCCTGGCACGAAATCGCGTACTGTTCGCATTGGCAATTTGCAAGGTGGAGTTCCGGCTTCTGCTGCATGCGACCGGCGCCGGCACAGTCGATATCTCAGGCCTCGTGGATGCGCTTGAGACTTTGCGTAGTCAGGTCAGCGTCATGGCCGCTTCGCCACTGCCCGCTTAACCCCTGACAGCCCGGTCAGCAAGTAACTCTTCTTCCTGAATACTGGCGGGAACGCCAGTTCGCCACGTCGGATAGCGTAGTTCAACACCCAACATCTCGCGAATTTTCTGCCCATCGACGCGCCGTCCCTGGAATTTTAGCCCGGTCCCGGTATCCGTTCGTTCTGGAGGCATGAGGTGCGATCGCTCGAGGTACCAGCGCGTGATATCCGCGCTCGCACATGGCTCCTCGTCGGCAATCGGCCATGTTCCACCGAGTTCCGAAAACAGGCCTGCTTCGACGATCGCCGCCAGATCATCCACGTGGATACGGCTGGTAACGCCCGAATCCGCGCCGCGAGGGACCCGCCCATCACGGACAGCTGCATGAACTCCCCGCCCCGGGCCATAAATCGCAGCCGCCCGCAGGATCAGGCTGCTCCAGGGACCGGAGGCGATCCACCGCTCTTCTTCCATCCGACGTTTGCCACGCTCGTCGTTGGGAGCGACGGGGGTATCGGCATCTACGGCGGTCTGATCGCCATAGACGCCCGTCGAGGAAACGTAAACAATGCGCGCCGGGGCGAGAGCGGCGATGAGATTCCGAAGCCTCGCGTTTTCCCTCTCGGAAAGGGGCGGGATTAATAACGCGATTCTGGCGCCGGACGGAAGTTGATCGACTCGTGATTCCGGACAGGATTCGAGGAGGTTCAGTTTACACAACCGCAAACCGGCCTTCGCCAGACCGGGGAAACGCTCAACACCGCGTACCGGAGCAAACACGTCGACTCCCCGGGTCAACAGCCGTTGGGCAAGGCGCTCCCCGGTAAACCCGAGTCCGAAAATTATTGCCATCGTCCCATTCTCCCTGCTCTAAATATCAACTACGAACGTAATATAACCCCCTTGGTATTGGATGCGATCAAAGAGCGTTCCAATCCACCCGGAATCGACCAGAATTGCCCTAAATCCTTGTGATAGCTCAGAATGCGGGCTAGACTGAATGCAGGCGCCTCAGTTCCCTCCCGCAGCGTGGAATCGCGTACCGCGGGAGAACCCGGTGCGCGAAATGCGGGCGCCGAAGGGGCGGTTTCCGCCAGTATCCCAGGAAGTCGTTAGTGGAAAAACTCCCACAAAACAAACACTTTGTGTTAGTTTTGTTTTTGTTGCCGGGCGGGCTTTATCTCCCCGCGGCGGCGGCGTTTACCCCGCGTCGGGCGCAGTACCGGGCCGGACGATTGGGGCGTGAAGGATCAGTGATCAAACATGCGTGTGGCTCCAATGACTAGCCGTTTTCTCGACGCTTGCCGCCGACGACCGACCGATGTCCGGCCTGTCTGGTTTATGCGGCAGGCGGGCCGATACATGAAATCGTACCGGGACATTCGTGCCCGCCACACGCTTCTCGAAATCTGCAAACGTCCGGATCTGGCAGCCGCAGTTACTTTGCAACCGGTCGAAGCTCTCGACGTGGACGCGGCCATCATCTTCGCCGACCTGCTGCTCCCGGTCGAACCGATGGGCTTGAAGCTCAGCTACCCGAAAAAGGAGGGTCCGGTAATCGACAACCCCGTCCTTTCAAGCGAGGATGTCGACGCGCTTTCGACGTCGAACACCGACGACCTCGGATATGTGGGCGAGGCTATTCAACAGACCGTGCGCGCTCTGGCGGGGCGGGTCCCGGTGATCGGCTTTTGTTCGGCACCATTTACTCTCGCGAGCTATATGATCGAGGGCGGCGCGTCGCGGAATTTCATTCGCACGAAGCGCATGATGTATGCCGACGAGACGCTCTGGCGGCGGCTGATGGGCAAGATCGTGGACGTTCTGGCGCCCTTTGCCATCATGCAAGTGGCGTCTGGCGCACGCGCCATTCAGGTGTTCGACAGCTGGGTAGGAGCGCTGGCCGGCGACGACTACGTGCGGTTCGCGCAGCCGTATTCGCGGGCTCTGATCGAGCGGATCAAGGCCAGCGGAGTTCCGGTTATCCACTTTGGGACCGGAGCCTCCGGTTATTTTCGCGAACTGCATGCCGCAGGCGGCGACGTCATGGGGTGCGACTGGCGCATCAACATCGATCAGGCGTGGATGGATATTTCCTACCGCTCGGCGATTCAGGGGAACCTCGACCCGGTCGCGCTGTTCGCGCCGATCCCCGAGCTGCGGAATAAGGTCCACGACCTGCTGCGTCGCACGGGCACACGGCCCGGCCACATCTTCAACCTGGGGCACGGTATTCTCCCCGAGACGCCGGTCGAACATGTGAAGGCAGTCGTCCAGATGGTGCGCGAATTCCGCCCCTGAGACCTCCGGCAATTCATCCACAATGAAAGTCGGGATCGTCGGCGGCGGAATCTCCGGACTCACGTGCGCGTACTACCTGCAGGGCGCCGGCATCGAGGCGGTCGTTTTCGATCCGGCGCCCGGCGGACTCATAGGCACGGTTCACGTCGAAGGGTGCACGCTCGAAACGGGCCCCGAGAGTTGGCTTGCGTCCAAACCGTGGGCAGAGCAACTTGTCCGCGAGCTGGGCCTTGGCGATCAACTTACAGGCTCGAACGATGCGCGGCGGCGGACCTACGTCCTGCGCGGAGGCAGCTTTGTGCCTTTGCCGGAAGGCCTGCAGCTGGTGGTCCCGACGCGGCTCTTTCCGCTACTGAAGACTGACCTGTTTTCGTGGCCCACAAAATTCCGAATGGGTGCGGAAATATTCCGCAATCCGAAAGCTTTGCCCGACCGCTCGGTTTCCGAATTCGTCGCCGATCATTTTGGCCAGGAGGCGGTGGACTATCTCGCCGAGCCGCTTCTGGCGGGCGTTTATGGCGGCTCGCCCGACTCCCTGAGCGCGGCGAGCGTGCTGCCGAAGTTCGTGGAATATGAGCAGCATCTCGGCAGCGTTGTGGTTGGGGCGTTGCGGGCGAAGCGCAGGACTGCCGGCGAGCCCGTATTCAAGTCGCTGCGCGATGGCATGGGCACGCTGATAGATGCGTTACGCGCGAGGGTCGCAGTAATTGCGGCGCCCGTCGAGTCGATCCGTCCGGCGGAGATTTGGAATCTGTTCGCGGCCGGCGAATGGCACACTTTCGATCAAATCGTTCTTTGCTGCGGTGCGAATCATGCGGCGCCATTGATTGCACCTGTCGACGCGCGTGCGGCGGAACTGTTCGCATCGATTCCGCACAGCGGCAGCGCGATCTGGACCTTCGGTTACCGCACGGAAGATGTACCGCGGCGCCTCGATGCTTTCGGCTTCCTCGTTCCGAAGCGCGAACGCAACACGATCATGGCGTGTACCTGGGTCGCGACAAAGTGGCAAGGGCGCGTGCCGGAGGGAACGGCCGTTTTGCGCTGCTTCTCGACAGATCCGGATATTTCCGCGGAAGCCATGCGGCAGGATCTGGGCCGGCTTATGGGAATCACCGCCGAACCACTCTTCGCCTTGAACAATCGCTGGCCCGCATCGATGCCGCAGTATACGGTGGGACATGCGTGGCGCGTGGCGGAAATGGAAGCGCGCATTACGGCGATTCCAGGACTGCATTTCGCCGGAAACGCCTGGCACGGAATCGGGATTCCGGACTGCGTCAGAAGCGCGAAGCGCGCCGCCGAAATTATCGCAGCATCAGCGCGCGTGCCCGGACCGGGCCACTACGCGTAGACGGCGGTAATCGATCCACCATGCTCCGTCGCGCCAGAGCTCAGGGCGAAGCCGTGACTCGACTTCATCGATGATCGCGGGGCGCGCGTTTGCCGGGACGTCCTCGAAGCACGAGTTCGCGAACATTTCCAGCCATTCACGCAATCCCTTCTCCGGATGGTCAAGCTGAGTCCAGCGCTCGAACGTCCACAAGGTCTGGACTTCGAATCCATGCTGCTCGAGGAGCGTCGCATATTCACCGGCGCTTGCAAAAAACCACGGGAAGCGGGGCATGTAGCCCGCTTTTTCCAACACGGCGGTTATAGCCGCCAGAACCCTTGCGTTGTTTCCCTTCCCGCCCATCTCGAACACGAACCGGCCACCCGGCTTGAGTGCCCGGCTTACGCTCGCAATCGTTGGCCCGGCATCCGGGATCCAATGCAGCACGGCGTTCGAAAACACGGCGTCCAACGGCTCGTCGACGTGGAAGTCGCCTGCGTCGGCCAGCATGAAGCGAAGCTTCGGATAGTTCTGGCGTGCCTGCGCGACCATAGAGACGGAAGCGTCAAGCCCGGTGACAATCGCGCCGCGCGCGGCGATCTCCGCGGTCAGGTGGCCTGTGCCGCAACCCAGATCGAGAATGCGCTCGCCGGGTTTTGGATCCAGAATGTCGATCAGATCCGACGCTTTCTTCCATACGAAAGAATGGCGGTCGTCGTAGAGGGAGCTGTCCCAGGCATCCATGCTTTGCTCGCGGCGCGTGGCCATTATCTTCCGGTGCCCGCTGGAACCAGCACGAAGTAATCGTAGACTGTGCGCGCAATTTCCGCGATGGCTTTTTCAGAGGCATCTTCAGGCCTGTTGGAGGCTTTTGTGAACACGGAAATCGCGACATGCCCCGCATCGCCCGGGAGCGTGATGAAGCCTATGTCGTTGGCCACGCCGCCAAGCGAGCCGGTTTTGTGGGCGACGTCGGTCCCCTGCGGGAGCAGGCCTTTGATCCGCGACTTTCCCGTCTGGCAGCGCGCCATCATGTCGAGGAGCACGCGGGCGCTTTCGGGGGTGAGGATATCCCGCTTCCACAGCCTTAGCAGCAGACGCGTCATGTCGCCCGGAGTTGCTGTATCGCGCGGGTCCGACATTTCCGCCTTGCGCGCGCGCATGTGATCGCTCTGGGGCACGGCGTCGTAAAGGCGGTCCCACATCTCGCGGTTCCACTGGCTCTCGGGCGGAAGGCCCTTCGCGCCCTGCCAGTCGGAAATCAGCAGCGCGGTGGAACGGTCGATACGGATGCCGGGGAATCCGAGCGCGCGCATCTTTCCCGTAACAGCGGAAGGGCCGCCCGCTTCGCGCAGCAGCAGATCGGCGGCGGTGTTATCGCTGATCACCAATGCCAGTTCGAGCAGATTCGCGATCGAAAGTGAAACGCCGGGATGGAAGAACAGCTCGGTCAGGCGCCCGCTGCCGGGGTGCAGATCGGGCGGGGCCAAAGGGACCATCTTGTCGAGCGTGAGCTTGCCATCATCCACAAGCGAAAGGATCTGGATGGCGACCGGTAGCTTGAATGCGCTTGCCATCGGAAACGATTCGGCGCCGCGCACCGAGACCTGGCGGCCGCTTTCGATATGTATTGCGTCAACCCCGACTGTGCCGTCGGTCGCGTGAGAGACGTACTCGACCTGCTGTTCAAGGCGGGCGAGCGCAGGGTCGGTAGCGGCGACGGCGAGGGTTCCGGCGACAAATAACAGGCAAACAGCGCGCATGAAATGAGTGTAGTGCTTCACGCGCCCCGCGGCAGACGCTGGCGACAAAAACTCGCCGAGCAGTAAATCCATTTACTCGATGGGCAATTACTTGCCGATCAGATGCTCAAGGTCGCGATTGTTTTCCTGGCAGATGTATTCGATCAACTCGCCCTTCAACATCTGAGGGTGGGTCGTGAATGTCCAGGGCTTCGTATAGGCGCCCGGGTCGTCGACCGTGTGTTCGATATCCATGTGGCCGAGATCGACGCGGTGAAATTTCTCGATGACATGGAGTTTCTCCGTCGTGGGCAGACCGGCTTCGTCGATCCACGACTTGCCGTTCATTCCCGTGGTGTCAACGACGAACGTGTCGCCTTCCCAGTGGCCGATCGAGTCGCCCAGCCAGGAGGGGTTCGGATCTTTCTCGTGAGGCCGGCCATCGGTGAAGATCTGCCGCCATACGTGTGCGCCGCCCTCGTACACGATAAGCGTGAGTCCGGGTGTTTGCATAATGCGGAAGGGATAGGGAGTCGTACTCATGCGCGGCACGCCAGGAGGCAGGCAGCGCGCCTCAGGATCGTCCTTCGAAATATTGTCCTTGTGCTCGTGATAAACCTTCTCGGCCCAGGGCTGAAAAGGAATCTGGACGCCCGTTCCCGCGAGATCGACATTCAGGCGAATCGCATTCGGCTCCCAGGCGCCGGAGATGTCCGGTTTCCCTTCGGCGTTTTTGGGCGCCGGTCCTGTTGGAGCCCCGGGCCTTTGCCGTCCCTGACCTCTGCCTGCCCCCGCGGCCGCGGCCGGGGGTGCCTGGCCGGGAAGCGGCGACTGAAGCAGTAGAACGACTGTTGCCAGCCCCGCAAATGTTGCAAGGGTCTTCAGGCGCACGGACAACCCGCCCGACGATGGTTTGTAATTCGACATTAGTGCTCGACCTCTTTCCGTAAATGCATGCATTATAGAGAATTGTGCAGTAGTATAACGATAGCGCCCCCGGCGTGTCAATGGAAACCTCCCTCGTGGAGATCCGCATTAGAAAGCCGGAAATCTTATTTTAGCCATACTGCCGCAGGTAGGCCGCGACAATGATGTTTTGCATGCAAAATCCTGACACACCCAATCCTGACACAGCCGGGGTGGTTTAATCGAATGAGCGACTCGGATCGAGGAGACGCCACGGAGTGGGGCTCATTGTCCAGGATTCAAAAGGTTTCCGATCAGGATGCGCGGCCGTCATCACAGACGGCGCGGGCGACTCTCGCGCTGCGGGAGATGCTGGTGCAGGGACTCTTCCGCCCGGGTGAGCGGATTCGGGAAGTGCCGCTGGCAGAGAAGCTGAATGTCTCGCGCATTCCATTGCATCTCGCGCTCGAAAGGCTCGCGCACGAAGGATTTCTTGAAATTCATCCACGGCGGGGATTCGTCGTGCAAAAGTTTTCCACCGAGGATATTTACGACGCGATTGAGCTGAGGGGCATGCTGGAAGGCGCCGCGGCCCGGCTGGCAAGCGAACGTCTCCGCGACGTGAAAGATCTTGCACCTCTCGAAGTCGCGGCGCGGGAGATGGTGACACTGGTACGGAAATCGCGCTTGACCAGCGAAGGCTTCCGGCAATACATCGAGCTCAACGCGAAGTTTCACGCCGATCTGATCGCACTGGCGCACAGCCGCATGCTGCAGCGCGCCATCGAACGGGCCTGCACCCTGCCATTCGCCTCGCCCAGCGCCTTTCTGAAGCGGCAGACAATTTCACCCGATCTGAGGGAATTGTTCATCATCTCGGCGGACCAGCACTGTCAGATTCTGGAAGCAATCGCGGGACGTGAAGGAATGCGCGCCGAGATCGTCACCCGCGAACATTCGAGAGTTGCCCGCCGGAACCTTGAGGATGCCCTGCGGAGCCGCGATATCCCTGCCGATATTGCGGGCGCCAGGCTGGTTTCGATCTAATCTGCCGCAGGCGCCCCCCGGAGTGGCGGACGAAACCGTCTGCTTTCCATTCCCGTTAATGCGTTGCGGGTGGGCCCCAGGTGCGCACCAGGATCTATCAAATTGCGTGATGAGAACTATCATCCCGCGCCTGTCGACGCCACCTTCCCGCGCCTCTACAATTGCGGAAGGCTTGCATCGCTTTGTGACAGCATGAGAACCCTGCCGCCATTACCGGAGGATCGCAGACTCGCCGCGCGCGCCTATGCAACCATGCGCGAGCGGATCCTGCGCGGAGAATTTGCGCTCGGCCAGGTGATATCGAGGAGGAAAGTTGCGGCCGAACTGGGAGTCAGCTTCCTGCCGGCGTCGGAAGCGCTGCTGCGCCTCGAGTGCGACGGGCTTCTCGAAACGCGCGCGCGCGCCGGCACCCGTCTGCGCATGCCCACTCGCCAGGATGTTCTCGGTCATTTCGTGGTGCGCGAAGCGCTGGAGGTGCAGGCGGCGATGATGTTCGCGGCGCGCTCGACGGCCGAGGAAAAAGCCGGGGTCATAAAGTTGGCCGCTCGTCTGGACGCGCGCCCTGCAAAGCCGGAGGCCGATCCATTGGTCTGGCGAAACCTGCACGAAGAACTCCATCTGCGCGTTGCCGCCTGCGCGCGCTGCGGAGCACTATCGGAAGCCGTCATTCGGATCTCGGCACTCGCCTCCGCGTGGGCCGGCGCAATGCGTGCGTCGACGCCCGCTAACCCGGTCGGGCATCACACAAAGTTGATCAAGGTCCTGACCACAAAAGGCCCGGCAAAGGCGGGAGAGGCGATGCGATCGCACATCCAGGCAGATAGGGCGGTCGCGATGCTGAGTCTGGAGCCCTGGTTTGAGCTCCAGAAGCAGTACAAGCACACTTTTTCGCGGACGATCGGAAAGGAAACGGAGCCTGTCGGCAACGCCGCCCTGGCGCTTCGGATATAGCTTGCCAAGGGCCGCGGCAGGCGGCAAGCCTGTGGAATTACAGTGCGACGGCGCCGGTGCGCCAGCCCTCGGCGTAGCCTTCGCGGACGGCCTTCGAATAAGGCACGGAGCTGACGATTACTTTGATCTCTGTCTGTTTGTGGCGTTCAACGGTTGTCTTGCCCGATCCGCCGCCT
>DATAZF010000122.1:0-7609 GCA_036272235.1 Bryobacteraceae bacterium
CCGCTATCGCAGCCCGAACGTAAACAGCGACGGCCCGGCCTGCACGCTCACGTACTGCTTGCCATCCACCATGAACGTCATCGCGCCCGCCGATACGGAAGGTCCGAGATTTGTTTCCCAAAGCAATTTCCCATCGCGCGCATCGATCGCATAGAACTGCCCATCGCGCCCGCCGCTGAAGAGCACGTTGCTCGAAGTCGTCAGAATACCGGCTTCCGTTTGCGGCGCGCTCAGCTTGAAATCCCACTTCTTCTCGCCCGTCTGCGGATCGATCGCGCGCACCGCGCTGTACATCTCCCCCACCGCGCCATTCCGCGGAAACGCGCCGCTGAAAGTCTGGCCGGAATGAAACTCCGGCGGCTCTTTGTCTTTGATGTAAGTTGTCGAGCTGTTCTCCCACGTCGGGATGTAGAACAACCCCGTTTGCGGACTAAACGACGGGTTATACCAGTTCGTCGCGCCCTGATTACCCGGAAAAACCAGCGTTCCCTCGATCGAAGGCTCGATGCCCGGCGCACGGATCGGCCGGCCCTTCTCGTCGAAGCCCGTCAGCCAGTTCGTTTTCACGAATGACTTCCCGAGCAGGAACTCGCCGGTGATCCGGTCAAGAACGTAGAACACGCCGCTGCGATTCGCCCACAGCATGACCTTGCGCGGCTGTCCCTTCCATTGAATGTCGGCGAGCACCGGCACCTGTACGGAATCCCAATCGAACTCATTGTGCGGGGAGAACTGATAATGCCACTTCAGTTTGCCGGTGTCGGCGTCGAGCGCGACTACCGAGCAGGTATAGAGGTTGTCTCCCAGCCGCGCATCGCCGTTCCAGTCGGGGCCGGGATTGCCGATTCCCCAGTAAGTCATGTTTGTCGCCGGATCGTAAGAACCCGTATCCCACACCGAGCCGCCACCGTGCTTCCAGGAATCGCCCGCCCAGGTTTCATTGCCCGGCTCGCCCGGCCCCGGGACCGTGTAGAAGCGCCAGACTTCCTTACCCGTGTTCACATCCCATGCAGCGATAAAGCCGCGGATGCCGAACTCACCGCCCGCTGTCCCTTCAATGACCTTGTCTTTGATCACCAGCGGCGCGTGCGTGAACGAATACCGTTCCTTCGGATCGGCGACGACTGTGGTGTTCCAGATTTCCTTGCCGGTCTTCGTATCGAGCGCGATCATGTGCGCGTCGAGCGTGGCGAGAAAAAGCTTGTCGCCCTGGATCGCCAGTCCCCGCGTCTCCTGACCGCAACAGTTCCGGGCGTCGGCACTGGGCTTGTACGGGTGGGTCCAGATCGTTTTGCCCGTTACGGCGCTCAGGGCGATGACATCGTTAATGCCCTGGACCGTATACATCACGCCGTCGACCACCAGCGGCGTGACTTCGTGCTTCTCGAGCGAGCGCGCCTGGAAGACCCATTTGAGCGAGAGATCTTTGGCGTTCTCCGGCGTGATCTGCTTCAGTTCGCTGTGGCGCTGGCTGTTGTATGAGCCCGAGTATGTGAGCCAGTTCTGCGGCTCTTTCTCCCGGGCGTTCAGGATCCGTTCATAAGGAACCGGGGTGACGAGCGCTTCCCTGTTCCGGGGCGGAGGACCGCCCTGACCCTGCAACAAGCCGGCCGCAGCGAGAAACGCGCAAATTGGTATTTTCATGGATGTCACTGGTGTGTAGTATTTCACCGCTATCGCCGCTTATCGTAACACTTTGGCGGTCACATAATGCCGTGCACGACGGCTCTATACCATTTACGAAGGTTCCAGCCCCGTATCATTCACCCGCAGCTCTTCCGCTTCATTCTTCCGGCTGTTCTCGCTGCTTGTCCGGCGACACTGTCAGCCTTGACGGACCCTATAACGCCAACATCGCCACATACGACGGGCTGGGCGGGAATGCGGGGGACGACACCTTGCAGGGCGCGGCCGGTGACGATTACCTCTCCGGCGGACCAGCACAGACTTTCTCGACGGTGGAGCGGACAGCGCGACGTGTCTTCGCGGATTTTTCCAGTGGTGAAACAATCGATTTGTCCACCATCGCCGAGGTTCCCGAGCCATCTTCAGCGCTTTTGCTGGGCTTCGCGCTCGTGATGGTCCCCGTCCGTGGCGTCAAACACCGGTTCGGTCAGTGCGCGTCTCTTAACGCGTAGACAAAAAGCGAGCTCCCGGACGCCACCGCAATATACTGCTTCCCGTTCACCGCATAGCTCATTGGACCCGACGAAATCTGCCCGCCGGTATTGGCCTTCCACAACAGGTTCCCGTTCTTCGCATCGAGCGCGAAGAAGTAGCCCTCGCGTCCGCCGACGAACAGCAGGTCCGTCGCGGTGGTCAGGATGCCGCTGTCGGTGACATCGGCCATCTTGAATTCCCATTTCCGGTCGCCGGTATTCGGATCGACGGCCCGCACCGCGCCATAGCCTTCCTGATCGGTCTTCTGATTGATCTGTCCGGATCGCACCATCGGCACCGGGGACTGCGGCATCGCGCCCGCAAATAGCCGGCCTTCCGCGTACTCCACCGGCTGCTTCACATAGATCGACGAGTACTCCCACGAAGGAATGTAGAACAACCCCGTCCGCGGACTAAAGGACGGCGAATACCAGTTGGTCCCGCCCTGATTACCCGGTTTGATCAACGTGCCCTCCGGTGTGGGGACCTTCCCCGGCACGCGCATCGGCCGGCCCTTCTCGTCAAACCCGTTCATCCAGTTCACTTCGACGAATGGTTTTCCCAGCAGGAACTGGCCGGTAGTCCGATCGATCACATAGAAGAGGCCATTACGATTCGCCCACATCATCACCTTGCGTGGTGAGCCTTTCCAGTTGATGTCCGCCAGTACCGGCACCTGCACAGCGTCGAAATCGAATTCGTCATGCGGCGAGAACTGGTAATACCACTTGAGCTTGCCGGTGTCGGGATCGAGCGCTACCACCGAATCGCTGTATAAGTTATCGCCGGCTCGCTTGTCGCCGTTCCAGTCCGGACCCGGATTGCCCACGCCCCAGTAAGTAAGGTTGAGCGCCGGGTCGTAAGAGCCCGTCATCCATACCGAACCGCCGCCGGTTTTCCACGAATCGCCCGCCCACGTTTCATGACCTGGCTCGCCCGGACCCGGGATCGTGTGGAAGCGCCAGTCTTCCTTGCCACTTGCGGCATCGAACGCGGAAATGAAGCCGCGGATTCCGTACTCGCCGCCCGCGGTCCCGACGATGACTTTATCCTTCACGACGAGCGGCGCGTGCGTAATCGCGTAACCCGATTTCGCCTCGGCAACCTTTACATTCCAAATCACCTTGCCGGTCTTTGCGTCGAGCGCGATCAGGTGCGCATCGATCGTCCCCATGAAGATCGTGTTGCCGAGGATGGCGACTCCGCGGTTGACGCGTCCGCAACACGGCCGCGCATCGCGCGACGGCGTCCAGGAGTAAATCCACAGCACACGCCCTGTGAGCGCATCGATCGCGACGACATCGTTCGGCGCCTGCGTCGTATACATCACGCCATCGACCACGAGCGCAGTGGCCTCGAATTTTTCAAGCGAACGCGACTGGAAAACCCACTGCAGCTCCAGATCCTTCACGTTCGATGGCTTGATCTGATCCAGCGTGCTGTAGCGCTGGCTCATCAGGCTGCCGGAATACGTCAGCCAGTTTTGCGGTTCCTTGCCGGCGGCGAGTATCCGGTCGAAAGAAACCTGCGCCGGCAGCGATGCGGCAAAAACAAGCGAGAGCAAAGCGCACACAATCTTCATTTCGAATCGATTCCTTTCAATGTGCCCAGATAGCTGACGACGTCGGCGACCTCCTGAGCCGTGAGCTTGTCCTTATAAGAAGGCATCGGCGACTTCTCAACAAAGCCGTGCTCCCGCACGTTCGCCAGCAGGAACGACCGGATCTGCTCCTTCGTGTCCAGCAGCTGCACCGAGAACGTGTCGCGATTCAGCAGCCTGCCGGTGACGGTGGCGCCGTCTTTCGTTACAACGCGATAGTAGCGGTTCTGCGCCAGAATCTCGGCGTCTGGATTCACGATCGACGCCTCCAGCGCCGGCGGCTTGCGAAGCGTCCCGATGTCCGTCAGATCGGGCCCGACTCTCGAGCCCTCCGAGCCGACGCGATGGCATGTCTCACACGCGCCCTTACCCGCGAAGAGCGCTCGTCCACGCGCACTATCGCCGCTCAGGCCGCTCCCGCGTCCCGTGTTGGCGAGCGATCGTAAATACGCGACGATCGTACTCGCCTGAAATTCCGTGTAGTTCCCCGGCGGCATCGGCGTTCCCGGAATTCCTGACCGGATGATGTTGACCAGATCTTCGTCCGTCGAAGCGCGCTTGAACTTGCCGTGACCCAGATCGATTCCCGGGACCAGATTCCCCTCCGTCCCATGACAACCCACGCAGTTGCCGCGAAACAGACGTCCCCCATCTTCGACATCGGCGGGCGTGTAGCTGTGCTGCGCGTACATGGCTCCCGCAATCAGAATCAGGGAACAAGCCCTGGTCAGTGTCCACATGGCAGGTGATTCCTTTCGATTGTCCTTGAATATTGAGGATAGCGCCCAAAATAGCCTGGCCGTCGTGCCATGCGGGCGCTCCGGACTTACCGGCCTGTTGCAACGGCCGACAGAACCGCCAGAGCCAACGCCGGCGGCATCACTACAAGCCCCACGCGTAGAAACGTCCGGAAGCTGACGTCTTCGCCCTCGCGGCGGAGTGCCACGAGCCACAGAATCGTAGCCAGCGATCCGGTTACGGACAAATTCGGGCCCAGATCGATGCCAATCAGCACGCCACTCCGGATTGCATTCGGAAATACCCCGTGACTCAACGCGCCGGCGGCGATTAAGCCGGCCGGAAGATTGTTGGCAACATTCGACAGCAGGGCAACACCGAACGCCGCCGATAAACTTCCTGCCAGCGGGGGCAGATGCCCTGCGGCCCGCAAGGCGCCGCCACTCAGTGCAAGCGCCCCCGCGTGGTTGATGCCCTCCACAAGCACGAATAGTCCCGCCACCAGCGCCAGCACGCTCCACGAAATATGCTTGAGAATCGCGCCCGGCGCGGAACGATCTTTAATCGCGACAAATCCGAGCGCCGCCAGCCCGACCGCACAGGTTGGCAGCCCAAGATCAATCCCGATCGCGGATGCTACAACCAGAACGAATGCCGCGCCGGCAATACCGAGCGCAGCTGCTTTTCCGGAAGCCGAAAGGCGGGTGCCCTCGATCCCGTCTTCTATGGATCCTGGCAGATCGCCACCGACATACATCCGCAGCATCACAAATGTGACCGCGATCGAGACCGCCGAGGCGAGCCCGAAAGATCGCAGCCAGGTCGCCAGCGGCGGCATCCGGGCGCCGTAGACCACCAGGTTCGCCGGATTCGAAATCGGCAGCACAAAACTTGCCGCGTTCGCGATGAACGCGCAGACCAGCAGATACGGCAATGGCCTGGCCTTCGTTTTCCGCAGCGCCGCCAACACCGCGGGCGTGAGGACGATCGCGGTCGCGTCATTCGAAAGAAAGATCGTGACCAGCGTTCCAACACCGTAAACAATGGCGAACAGTCGCGCGGCCGAACCCCTGGCTCGCTTGATGGCGATCACGGCCAGCCAGTCGAAGAAGCCCTCGCGTCGCGCCAGTTCCGCCAGCAACATCATCCCCGTGAGGAACAGGTACACGTCGGTCCCGCGCGCCACCGCCGACCACGCATCCCCTGGCGTGATCGCCCCCGCGATCACGAGGAGGAGAGCGCCCGAACAAGCCCAGACGGCCTCCGCCATGCGGCGCGGGCGCGCCAGGATCAACAGGATCGTGGCCGCCGCGATGGACCAGACGAGGACGTTGTTCACCAGGCCGTGCTCAATCTCCCGGCTGGTGTCCGCCGGCATCCAGAGTGTCGAAACGGCGTCCCGGAAAATCACGGCGCCCCAATGCCACGCACGCCAGCACGCATATCGTTTCGAAAATCAGCCGCGCATCGAGCGATGCGGACGCTTTGGAAACGTACGCGCGATCCAGCTCGAGTTTCCTTTTCAGCGGCCCGGAAACGTACGAGACCTCCGTGTCGCCCGCGCTCAGAAATTGCTCCGCGTGCGCGAGGTAGTAAAGGGTCCCCGGGCTGGTTAGCCCCGGCAATACATCGAGCGTCTGCCGGTCGGCCTCGGAATAAGCGTGTTCCACAAACCACGGGTCTTCCGGACGCGGGCCGACGAACGCCATTTCGCCTCGCGTGATGTTGAGCAACTGCGGCAATTCATCCAGCTTCAGCTTTCGCAGCAGCGCGCCGAATGGGAAGGCCCTTGGGTCGTTCGGAGCGGCGATCCGGCTTCCGGAGTTGCTCCCGCTTCGCATCGTCCGGAACTTCCAGATGCGGAAGATCGAGCCATGCAGCCCCACGCGGTCCGCCAAATAGAAAACAGGACCCGAATCCGACAGCCAGATCCCGATCGCGATTGCGAAAGACACGGGAGCCGTTACGGCCAGCAGGAGAGCGGCGGCGGCCTGTCCGGCTCTATGCCTCTCGCGTGGCATAACCCACCGGCTTCCTCCGGTTTGCGAAAACGATTTCCCGAACAGCGGCGATCACGTCATCGACATCCTCATCCCGCATCGCCGGATAAATCGGCAGTGAAACAAGCCGCTCGTATTCGCGGCTCGCCACCGGGAAATCGCTCGTCTTCCAGCCATACGCATCTTTGTAATACGAATGCAGATGAATCGGAATGAAGTGAACCGACGCCGGGATGTTCCTCCGAAACAATGCCTCGATGAAATCATCGCGCACTATCCCGCTTTTTTCGGAATTCAGCCGCAGAGAGTAAATGTGCCACGCATGTTCGACGCCTGCGCGATCGGCGGGAACGCAGATTTCATCGAGCGCCGCGAAAGCCTCGTTGTATTGCGCCGCTATTTCGGCTCTCCGGCTCCGGAAGTCTGCGATCTTCGGGATCTGCGCGATCCCGATGGCGGCCTGTATGTCCGTCATGTTGTATTTGAAGCCGGGCCGCGTGACTTCATAGAACCACGGCCGGCGCCCTCCGTCTTGCCGCTTCCACGCATCGGCGGACATGCCATGAAGACTCCACGCGCGCGCTTCTTCGATCAGCGCAGGCGGCCCCGTGAGCATGCCTCCTTCACCGGTCGTCAGGTTCTTGGTGGCATAGAACGAAAAGGCGCTGAGCACGGGGACTCCGGCGTTTTCCGCAGCCCCGATCATCTTCCCGCCGCACCGTGCCGGAAATGCATGCGCTGCGTCCTCAACGATTGCGCATCCATGCCGGCGGGCAATCGCAATCAGGGCGTCGCGATCGCACGGATGACCATGCAGATGCACCGGCATGATTGCGGCGAGGTGCTCGCCCGGGCGCAATGTTCGCGCGGCCCGCTCCACCTGCGCAGGATCGATGTTCAACGTGTCGGGCTCCACGTCCACCAGCAACGGTCGCGCGCCCATCTGCTCGATGACGTGCACTCCGGAACAGAAAGTGATGTCCGTCGTGATGACGACATCGCCCCGGCCGACGCCGAGAGCGGCCAGAGCCACATGCATCGCCGCCGTTCCCGAATTCAGCCCGAGCGCGGCTTCCGCGCCAGTGAGCTTTGCGAAGGCCTGTTCGAACGC
>DATAZF010000123.1:0-8046 GCA_036272235.1 Bryobacteraceae bacterium
AAGCGAGATCGACGCGTGGCAAGCCGGCACAATGCGGGTGCGGGCGGTATGGACGAAACTGAGCGAAGCGCTGGTCAGCGCCGCGACGCCGTCGTCGAACCCGGCGCCTCCGCTGGACTCCATGCCAGTGCCGCCGGAGCCGGCGATCGACAGAGCATCGACGCCGCGCAGATCGTCGAGGCCTCCGTTCCAGGTGTTGAGATCGATGAGGAACTGGCTGCCCGGAGACATCTCCGCAGTCTGCACATCGGTACCGAGGAATGACGCGAGCGGCGTTCCAAAGTGTGGGGTCGCGATAAAGATGGCTTTTCTGACCGCCGTAGTAGCCGGTGGCGCGTAGGTCGAGGGGCTGACGTCAAGCTTCCCCGCCAGGTAGCTGCGGACGATCAGACCGCCCATGCTGTGCGCGACAACATCCACCTGGGGGACCGGCGTGCCGTCGGTGTAACGAAGGCCCGCGAGAAATTGTCCGAAAGCAATGCCGAGAGCTTCGATCGTGGGTTTGCCGGAGGCGGCGGTGACGGAGCAGTTGTTGAAGAAGACCGCGGCGATCCCGCTGGCTTGCAGCACCTGGTCGGCGCTGCCGAAAGTTCCGGCAAAATCGGCGCCGTCGCAGGGGGATTGGTAGCCGTTTAAAAAAACCGCCGGCGGATTGGGACCTTTGGGAATCGGCGCGCCGGCCGGGATCAATTGAGCGCTCAGGAGGCAAGGCAATCCAAACAGTAACGCAATGCGCATAGTTGTTATGTTACCGGGCGGGTGAAGCGCGCAATCTCGCCTGGTTAAACAGTCAGACGGGCCGCTATCGGGGTGTCCTCAGAGCCTGTTATTCTCGGATTCGTGGCAGAACGCGGCGTGACCGATGTCGGCGGAACGCCCGGCGGCATCGGCGAGTTTCTGGTGGGCTTCGTCATGACCTGTGTCGGCGGGTATTTGCTGACCAATCAGGTCATCGTGGCCAGCTCGTACTGGAATTTCGGCGGCTCGAATACCTTCGGCATCACACTTGTCCCGATGCTGATTGGAATCGGCCTGTTGTTCTGGAATGGCCGGAGCATCATCGGATGGCTGCTGACAGCCGGCGGTCTGCTGTTCATTCTGGCGGGCGTGATTGCCAACCTGCACGTTTATTTTCAGCCCACCAGTCTCTTCAATACGGTCGTCATGCTGGTGCTGGTCGTCGGGGGATTCGGTTTGATCGCACGCGCCATGCTCCCTCATCGCCGCTAAGCTGAAACGCGCAGCAGCCCGGGAATGCGGGCGACGTTTTCAGCCGATCGGAGCAGCCCTTCCGGCGCCGGGCCTAAAGAGCGCAGGCTCAGGCTGTACCCCATTCGGGTCATGACGGCGGCATGAGGATCCTCAATCGCCCTGACCTGATCCTCCGTCAGAACCTCGCGCCAGGCATTGGCACGCCCCACCCGGAAAAACGGCTCACTTCCTGACGTCCGCTCGCGAAACCCGTGTGCTTTCTCCTGGCGCTGCAATTCGGCGAAATCGGCCCGCTGAACGGCGCGCTTGATAGCGGCCTCGCCGGCCTCGCGTCCCACAAACGCCAGCGCCGCGCCGAAGCCCGCCAGCGGATCGGCCACCAGATCTTCATACCGCACCGGGAGGACGGGCACGCTGGTCTGGTCAAGCCAGCTTGTCACGTGCCCGCTCCAGCCCGCCAGTTTTTGCCGCAGCTGCGGTGTCAGATGTCCCCGCCCGCCGGGGTTCAGCGCCCCATCGGGCGCATTCATCAGCTCGATGGCTTTCTGGATCGAAGTATTGTTGTGGCTCGCGAGTGAGACCGCGACGTCGCGCGGGTCGCGCACCAGATAAATCGCCGCGCGCGCCGTGTTCCTTCCCAGCATGGGTTCGCCCAACGACGTGAGCGTCCACGCGTCGTGGACCTTGATCCAGCGCTCTTCGCGGGCCCGCGCCGCGGTCCACTCGTGCACGCGCGGGCGAAGCGCGTCGATATCGTCGCATGGAAGAAGTCCGGAATCGAGCATGGTGGCTTCTTCAAATTCGGCGCGGCTGCTGGCGATTCCACCGGGCGCCTCGAGATGTTGGTGCAGATTGTTGATGTCGACCGAGCCGTGCTCCCCGGCCGCGAGTCCGGCCAGAAAGATGCGGAACCAGGTGTTGCCGGATTTGGGAAATGACGCCAGCCAGACGATCGTGCCCAGGTTCATCACACAAGCTGGTCCAGATGCCTCCCGAGGCGGGCGACGGTTTCCCCCATGAGCTCGAAGCCCCGCGGCCGAATCAGCCGGAAGACTGCAGCGTCACGGAGCAAAGCCGTAACCTGTGTGAGCGCCTGCCTCGGCTGTGCGATGCTGTCGCGTAGCCGCGGGCGCCAGACCGCCCCTCCGAGCGCGCGCATGGCGTCGGGAAGTTCGAGCGCTTCGATTCCGGCTTCGTGAGGAAGCCGCGCCTCCTGCAAAATGTAAATCGCCGCGAGCGGAGCAGGCGCGGCGTGCGCCGCGGGCGGGTCGATGTAATACTTTTCGAACGCGTCCCGGACGGCGCCTCCGCGGCGCGCGCTCAGGCCGAGATGCTCAATCGCCTGCTGCCAAAGCTTGAGGCTGCGGCCGTCGGGAAAGACCGCGGGCAGCCCGTTTCGTTCGGTATCGCTTCGCCCGGCACTGACGCGAACAGCGCAGACGTCATCGGCCAGCAGCGAGTATCCCTGTTCGCACAGGGCCGCCGCGAGCGTCGATTTCCCTGCACCGGATGCCCCGCAGATCGCAAGCGAGCGTCCGTTTTTCGCCACCGCCGCGCCGTGCAGCACGAGCGTACCGCGCTGGTGCAGCAGAATCCCGAACGCGCTTCCCAAGGCGAAGACCGCCGTATCGCGGTCAGCCACGCCCGGTTCGGACTCGAAAGCCATCTCCCTGCCGTCTGTCATCAGGAAGCGCGCGAGGCGGGGTACACGCAGCAGGAACCTGCCGTTCGCCATCGCCCAGGTTGGCCCCGTAGCGGAGGCGCGGTCGAGATCCGCCGGCACAATGCGCCGCCGAATCGTGACATCGACCGGGGGCTCCGATGCGCGGAAAGGAATCGCGCCCGCCAGTTCCAGTTCCGACGAGACGCGGAGGCCGCCAATCAGGTAGGAATGCATGGCAGACTCACGTGGACCTGGCGCCGAAGTGCGCCACCGGCGTTATTCCCTGCATACCCACACGCCCCACGACGATCGTTCCCCCCGCTACCAGCCACGCATGCGCTTTCATCTGCGCCGCGGCATCGAAGCGCGCCCCGAGGTGAAGTGAGGAACCGCAACCGCGGTGCGCCAGCATGGCTTTGGCGGCCAGCGCCTGGGGCAGGCACCGGGCATCCCAGGGGACGCGAATCGCGGCCCGCGCGATGGCCGCGCGCACCGCCAATACGCGCGATTCGTCGCAGGTCGCGGTTTCCGGCATATGGCAAAGCCACCCGGCAACGTGCCGGAAAGAGACAGCCGCGACCACCAGCCTCGCCAGCGCCAGAAACAGCACCGCCTCGCCCACCAGTAGCCACTCGACCGCGCTCAGCCGCCGCCATCCCCGGGCGTCACAAAGGCGAGGCATCGACAATTCCGCTGCGCACCAACTCACCCGCGAACCGCAGCACCGCCGCTTCGCATTCCGGAGGATCCACCTCGAACTCCTCACAAATATGCGCGCAGATGCCGGCCACGCTGCGCGGTTGTTCGAGCAGCTCCCAAATCCGCAGACCGGTGGCATTCAACCCGTAGTAGCGGGATTTTTCGAGGCTCATCATCACGGCACGCTCGGCATCGACGGCGGAGCAGAGAATCTGATCATTACGACGAAGAATGGTATCGCTTTTCATTATGCTGAACTCACCAGTAGAAGGCGCCTTGCGGATCCCGTAATCCCGATCGTTTCCTCGGACAACGATGGTGGTATCCACATCGCCGGAGTTATGCCAACGTTTGCGTTGGCTCGGCTGGGCCTCGACTTAGCTCGGGCCTATAGTTGAGGTGACCTCGACTGAAAAGGAAGTCTTTCTGGTGCCCGTAATGCCGATCGTTTCCTCAGACAACGATGGCGGTATCCAGGGGCGCCGCGCCCGGCGGTCGCCGCCAGAAGGGCGCAGTGTCGGGTCTATAGTCTCGGATTCAGAGGTATTCATAGCCATATCACGGGATTTATGCTAACGTTTGCATTGATTATTGTCTGTAAACGCGGGAAAATTCTCCGATATAAATTATTCATTTCGTTATTTTTGCCACAACGCGCTTCTTTGTGGACTCGCATGTGCGTCTGATTTGCGGCATCGTTCAGCTCGATGGACATCCTGCTGACGAACAATCTCTGCGCGCCATGGCGGCAGCTATGCAAAGCCCAGGCACGCGATCCGCACTAATCACCTCGTTTGAGGGGCCCGCCGGGCTTGCGGTTCTCGATTTCTCTCCGAACCCGGCATCCTGTCTTCCGCACCTCGACACAACCACGATTGCCGCCGATGTCCGGCTGGACGACCCGGCCTCCCTTCGCTGCGAACTCGGTGGGGCGTGGGCTTCCGCGGAACAGGAGGCGCTGCTGCTGGGGACAGCGAGTAAATTCGGCGCTCCCGGCCTTGCCAAAGTGGATGGAGATTTCGCCTTCGCCGCCTGGGACTCGCGGGCCCGGCAACTCATTTGCGGACGCGATGCGTTCGGCGTCCGTCCGCTCGCCTACGCGCATGTTCCCGGCAGAGTCTTTGCGTTCGCCTCATTCCCCGGCGCTCTGCTGGCGGCTCGCATCGTCCCGAAAACGATTGATGAGTGGGCCTTCGGGCGCCAGGTCGCCCGCCGCTTCGTCGCGGACGATTGCCTTTTCGCGGGCATCCGCCGCCTTCCGCCCGCGCACTTCCTCGCGTTGACCGGTGACCGCTTTGCGATCACGCCATACTGGCAACCTCGCCGGTCTGCGCCGGCCAAAGCGTACTCGGTCACCCGCCTGAGCCCCGAGGACGCTGCACACAAGTTGCGCGGCCTCGTCTGCGATGCGGTGCGCTGCCGAATCCCGGCTGGCGGCGAAACCGGCGCCCATTTGAGCGGCGGACTCGATTCTTCTTCCATCGCGATTCTGGCGGCGCGCGCCCTGCGGGAACAAGGCCGCACCCTGCATGCCTGGTCGTTTCTGGAACGCCCGGGCACAGTGTCACGCACCGAAGATGAAACGAAATTTGTCGCGGCCGCCCTCGCACAGGAAAACGATATCGACTGGACGCCGATCCCGCCCGCCCCGGTGGATGCTGTGTTGAACGGCGCGCTCGACGACCGCATGTCGCCGCTTGACCCCGCCGAGCCCGAGAATGCCGTCTGCCGCAGCGCGCAGGCCAAAGGCGTCGGAGTCATCCTTTCGGGCTGGGGTGGCGATGAGTGCGTGACATTCAATGGCCGGGGCGTGCTGGCCGAGTTTTTTCTGCGCGGCCAATGGGGCGCGTTGCGACGGGAAATCCGCGCCCTGCGACGCGGCCGCCCAGGGTCGGCGGCAAGAAACACGCGGCAGATCTGGACGGGGATTCTTTCCAGCCTCCTGCCCGAAGAGATGGTCTCGCTCCTGAAGCGGATGGCGGGGCGGCACCCGGGCGACGGTATCGACGAGTTTCTGTCCGCTGCCGCGCGAAAGAAACTCGAGACCTCGCCGGCCTGGCGCCCGCCTGTTTGGCCGGATGCCGGCGAGAGCCGCCGGAGCCTGATCACGAGCCCTCATATCGCCTGGCGTCTCGAAAACTGGGCCGCTGCCGGAGCGCGCCATGGGCTGGCGTATGCGTTCCCACTGCTCGACCGGCGCGTGGTCGAGTTCGCGCTCTCCCTGCCCGCCGAGCTGTGCCTGCGCGACGGCACGCCGCGCCAGCCCTTTCGCGACGCCATGGAAGGCATTCTGCCCGAGCATATCCGCACCCGGCCGTCGAAATACGCGCCGTTCCCTGGACGCCTTGCGGCCCTGGCGGATGCGAAGCCGGACATTCTTGCCTCGATCGACTCCTGTGCGCGGGTGGAAGCCGTCGCCCGGCTGATGAATCTTCCGCGCTTCCGCCGCTGTGTGGAGTTGATTCCCGCGCGCGTCGCGCCGGCCGTGGAGCCGCCGCGCGCCGTTTTCCCCACAATTGGGGCCGGTGTCGTGCTGTCGACTCTGCGGGCGGCGCGTTGGCTGGCCCAGCAGGCGGAGCCGCCGGCGCGGACACCTGCGAAACGGTAGTCCCAGGCGAAACCGCCGTCGGCGAGGACTTTTGTTGTCGGCCCGAAAGCCACCTGCAACAAGAGCGCCGGCGTTACCAAGTCGGGCTTTCTGGAAAACCAGGTGACAAGGCACCCCGGTGAGGTGGTCCGCCTTCACGTCGACGACGACGTCTTTTTCCTCGCGAATCTGTTTCTTGAGCGCTGGAGAGCGCGCAGGTGAATCACCGGCGAACTCGAAAGCGAGCGCCGCGCCAAACCGCCCTCGGATCAGTTTTTTCCGGAACTTTGTTTGGTAGCGGCTTCGATGAGAGCCGGTGTGTCGCCGACCGAGCAGGAGAGCTCCATGATCTGATCGAACGGCGCCAGCTTCAGCGTTTGTTTGGGCACAACCCAGGGCTTGGTCAACACCTTCGGATCTTCGAGAGTCGCTTCGATCTCGAGGGTATCGGCATCCACGCGGCGGTAACGCTCCACCACATGAAGCGCATCGGAGTGGAAGGAAATGCGGCCTTCGGCGGAGATCCAGTTCGTGTCGTTGAAGTTCGTTTTGTCGACGACGAAGGTGTCACCGTCCCAGCGTCCGATGGCATCGCCGCGATCGGAAGGAGGCACATCATCGCGATGCGGCCTGCCGTCGAAGGGGACCAGCTGAAAGCCGCGATACGTCTCGGTCAGCATCACCATGAACTTCGGGGTCTGGATGATTTGTCCGACGCCGCCGACGTCGAAGAGACTCACGTTCAAGGTTCCGAACGCGGTTGGAACACAACCGAGCGACGGGTCGTCCTTGTCGCCGAGCGTTTTGGCTTCGGCCTGAGCGGAGGGCTGGTACAGGCTGGAAAAAGTTACTGGCGCGGGACCTCTTCCGCCGCCCCTGCCAGGAGCGGGCCCGGGGCTGCCGGCCGGCCGGCGTCCGCCGATATCGGCACCGCCCCACCAGACACCGGACAAGTCGGGGTGGCCATCGACCGCGCGGGGCGTCTTCGAGGGAGAGGCGGGAGTTGTCTGCGCCGCAAGTGCGGGAGGCAAGAGAAGCGCGGCGGCGAAGGCGATGGTGGCAACAGTTCGCTTCGAAGCCATCACTTTGTTTCCTGGGGTCCGAACAGGCCGAATACCTGTCCGTCAGCGGTTGTGAGCTCTCGCAGCATGCCCCTTTTCTGGGAAGCATCGCGCGCGCGAAAACCTTTGATGGTGACTTCGGCTCCGGGTTTGATAACGCTTGGTTTGTAGCCGTTGCGGAGCATGCCGCTGGGCGTGCCGGCCTCGAAGGCCCACTCCTCGACTTTGCCATCCGGAGTCTTTACATTGAGTTCGAACCAGGAATGCGGATTGCGCAATAAAACCTTGACGATTTCGCCGTGCACGGTGATCGGCTGGCTGAGATCGTAGGCCGCGGCAAACGAATGATGGGCCCACGCGGGCACGGCCGCGCCGATCCCGATCAAGCCGGATATCAAAACGGCAAACATTGGTCGTTTCATGCCACCCCCTGGGAATTCTCGACGGAGTCGAGTATACACCCACCGGCGGACGTTGTTTTGGCGGCGGTTTGATCGATCGGGAGTTCCTGAAAGTGTCACGGGCGATAAACTTTCGACAGGCGTTGGCGTTATTTATGAGGACACGAAATGAAGATAGTGCTTGCAAAGTCGGGTTTCATACTGGCGGCGGTTTTCATTCTGACTGAGGCGCCGGCATTCGCGCTGAAACCATGTGAGGAGTTGAAGGCCGAGATCGCCGCAAAGCTTGACGCGAAGGGCGTAACGAATTATCAGCTGGCCATCGTGGCGGCTGCGGACGTCAAAGAGGATAGCGTCGTCGGGAGCTGTGAAGGCGGGACGAAAAAGATCACTTACACAAAGGGCAGCAAACCGGACGCGGCA
>DATAZF010000124.1:0-6470 GCA_036272235.1 Bryobacteraceae bacterium
TCTTACCCGACAATCTGCGGAATCAATTCGCCGGCGACGTCCGTTAACCGCATATCGCGGCCATTGTATCGATACGTCAGTTTGGTATGTTCGAGGCCCAGCAAAGCCAGAATCGTGGCATGCAAGTCATGATAGGAGATCGGCTGTTTTTCCGCCTTGTAGCCGATTTCGTCGGTCGTTCCGATTGACTGGCCGCCCTTGATGCCCGCGCCCGCCATCCAGACCGTCATCGCGCCCGGGTTATGGTCGCGGCCCACGCCGTTCTCCGAGAGAGGCATTCGGCCGAATTCGGAGTGCCAGAGCACCAGAGTCTCATCCAGCAAACCACGCGCTTTCAGATCTGTCAGCAAGCCGGCGATGGGCAGATCCGTTTCTTTGGCATGGAGCGAATGGTTCTCCTTCATGCCGGCGTGAGCGTCCCAGGTATCCCTGTTCTGGATGCCCAGCCCGCCTGAAAAGATCTGCACGAAACGGACGCCGCGCTCGACCAAACGCCTCGCCATCAGGCATTGCTTGCCAAATGGTTCCGTGATTTTTTCGTCCAATCCGTACAGCTTTTTAGTTGCGGCCGACTCGCTGTTGATGTCCACGGCTTCCGGCGCGCAGCCCTGCATCCGGTATGCGAGTTCGTAGGAGGAGATACGTCCCGCCAACTCCGAACTGCCAGGATAGCGCTCTGCGTGGATCTCGTTCAACTTCGCCAGCATATCGAGGCGGAGCCGCTGCTGATCCGCAGTCACCCCGGCCGGCCGCTTCAAATCGACAATCGGATTGTCAGCGGCTCCGAATGGAGTGCCTTGAAATGTAGAAGGCAGGAAGCCCGATTGCCAGTTGTTCGCTGCGCCGAGCGGGCCGCCGCGCGCGTCCTGCAGCACGACGAATCCGGGCAGGTTGGCATTTTCCGACCCCAGACCATAGGTGATCCAGCTTCCCATACTGGGATAACCCATGCGGAGCTGGCCGGTCTGCATCTCGTAGGTGGATTGTACATGGTCGTCGGACCTTCCCCACACCGAGTGCAAAAATGCGATCTCGTCTACTTTCGTGCCGATGTTCGGAAAGATCTCCGAGACATCCTTTCCACATTGTCCATACTTCTGGAATTTGAAGATACCTGGCATGATCGGACCCGGCCGGCCGTCGTGGACGCGGACATCGCCGCCCAAAACCTGGCCCGCGTGTTTTTCCATCGCAGGCTTGTACTCAAAGGTCTCCATCTGGCTGACCCCGCCGGTATTGAAGATCGAGATGACGGATTTCGCGCGAGCCTTGAAATGCGGAGCCTTTGGCGCAAGGGGATTACCGCCGATCGGGGCCGCCGCACAAACGTCGATTGGCGCCTTCTGACCAAGCAGCTTTTGATCGAAGAGCATTTGAGCGAGGGCGAGTCCGCCGATGCCCCCGCTGGACTGAAACAGAAAATCTCGTCGAGACCAGAAATTTTTCATTTTGATTACCTCGTGTATAAGAATTCGCTTAGATTCAACATGACGTTCGTGAAGTCTACGAGCGAACCGGATAAGATCATGTCGCTCGCTAATGAAAGTTCCCTCTGTGTCGGTGGCCGCGTCAGAGCGATCTGGTAGGCCAGATTAACCTGCCGGACAACGTCATCACCCGCCTCTTTTTTGACCCGGTCCGCGAACAGTTGCGCCTGATGGAGCACGAAATCGTCGTTCATCAGCTGCAGCGCCTGCGTCGGCACCGTCGATACGTACCTGGCGCCGAAAGACTGGCTCATATCAGGCAAGTCGAAGACCTGCAGCATAGGAGATGGAAGCGTGCGCTTTTGGTATATATAGATGCTTCGCCGCCACACGGCTGGGCCGTCTTCCTGATTTCTGTAGATGCCGCGAAACAGCGTCTTGATAAACGAGTCATCGACGTGCGGGAAGATTGCCGGGCCCCCCATAGTCAAATTGATAGAGCCCGCAACGGACATTATGTTGTCGCGGATGATCTCTCCTTCGAGTCTCTGAATACGGTACCGCCACAGGTACGTGTCCTCTGGATCCTTCTTCGCGCTGGCGGCATCGTCATCTTCCGATGCCATTTGATAAGCTTCCGACGTCATGATGAGCCGGTGCATCTGTTTCATGCTCCAGCCCTTGTTCATGAATTCCACAGCGAGCCAGTCGAGAAGTTCCGGATTTGTGGGCTGCTCGCCCATCTTGCCGAAATTGTCCAGCGTGGGTACGATTCCTTTTCCGAAATGGTGCTCCCAGATGCGGTTGACCATGACCCTCGCGGGCAGCGGATTGTCTCGTGACATCAGCCATTCCGCCAGCGCCAGCCGGCGTCCCGATGTCCGTCCGTCAGCGGGTGGAAGCGCTGTGGGTGGATTTCCATTTGTGAGCACGGTAAGAAAGCCGGGCTTCATTGGATATGCCTTGCTGTCCGGATCGCCGCGCATCAGAAAGTACGACGGCGGAACCTTGTAGTTCGCTTTGCCGGGTCCCAACTCGAGGAATTTCCCGGCCCCCTTATACTCAAGTTCGCATTTCGGACAAGCGCCCTCGTTACGGTCTCCGTAGCCCAGTTCTACGCTGCGCCAATCGCCATCGGTGACAATCGACGCCATCGGCGGCGTTGGCGGCTTTTCCGCGTTCAGCGCGGCGATCTGATCGTTCAGCGCTTTCTTTTTCGCCGTGTCTTCCGGGCTCATGATCTTGTCGGCAGCACTGGCCGAGCGACCGCTGGCTCCATCCAATAATTGGATTGCAATCAACTTTTCGCCAGGCGTCCGTTCGCTCTCCGGCTTCTCGACCGCGCGAACCAGGTCTGGTGGATACTTCTTCCGAATCTCTTCCAACGCGAGCTTGTCGTGGTACGGCTTGTTGATTTCGTCGATCTGATCCTTTAAAGCCGCGACCTTAGCGCCGATTTCGCTCATCTTTCTCATGTAGGCATCCGCTTGCTCGCGGGGTCCGAGCGGATAGTCGGTCTCCACGTAACCGAAGAACGACGCTTCCATCGCGTAATAATCCTTCTGTAGGATCGGATCAAACTTGTGGTCGTGGCAGCGCGCACATTGGACGGTCAGTCCCAGCACGCCCTTGCCAACCGCGCCAATCACATCGTCCAGGTAGTCGTAGCGCCGTGCCGGATTGGCGTGTTCATGATTCCGAACGCGCGGACCTGCGCGCAGGAAGCCGGTGGCGATCAGACTGTCGTCGGTCCTGTTGGGAATCTCGTCGCCAGCGATCTGTTCCTTTATAAAAGTGTTGTAGGGCTTGTCGTCATTAAAGGATTTGATGACATAGTCTCGATATCGCCACAAGTTCGGCTGGTCTGTGTCGTTCTCATAGCCGCTCGAGTCTGCATAGCGTGCTGCATCCAGCCAGTGGCGGCCCCATCGCTCGCCGTAGTGCGGCGACGCGAGCAACTTGTCGATCAATCGTTCCCAGGCGCCTGAAGCAGTGTCGCTCATGAAGGCGTTGATTTCTTCAGGCGTCGGAGGCAGACCGATCAGGTCCATATACGCCCGGCGAAGTAATGTGAGCCGATCGGCCTTCGGCGCCACCTTCAGGCCCTTTTCCTGGCGAGCCTTTTCCAGAAAGCGGTCGATGGGATTCGAGAAGTCTCGTGCCACGGCGGGAACCGGCGCCTGGACCGGCAACTTGAAGGCCCAGTAATCGCGTGCGCCGGGAGGGAGTTTAACGTTTTCGGGATTCGCGAGCGCCGAGGCCGCGACGGGCTGACTCTTTGCTGCGGCAGCGCCGGTATCCCAGTGAGCGCCCTGATCGATCCAGTTCTTAATGGCGGCAATCTGCCCGTCCGTGAGTTTATTACCGCCCAGCGGCATCGCCGGTTTATCCAGACCTGCGATCATGCGGTAGAGCCTGCTGTCCGCGGCCTGTCCCGGAACAATGGCCGATCCGCGCGCGCCACCTCGCAGCGCGCCTTCGAGAGTGCTCAAGTTGAGCCTGGAACTCTGCATCGACGGCCCGTGACAGTTCAAACAATTTTGCTCCAGTATGGGCTGGATGTCTTTGCTGAAGGAAGCCGGCGCCTGAGCATTCGCTGGCGTCACACCTCTGTTAAAGCTGATTGCCGATAGACAGATGACAGATAAAATAAGTCTCTTGGTCAAGTCGCCCTCCTGCTGTACTTTCCAAGAGTAGATCTCTGGCGTGAATGCCACGTGAATGTATCTTGAATAATGGCTTACGTCGTGCCTCCGCGTACTTTTGATTCTGGCGGTAACAGTAGGAGCGGCCAGCCACGTCATGGCATTGGAGATCGACCAGTGGTTGGCCGAAAGGGCAAGGCGTCACCTTTCCGATCTGGCGGGGGTTGAAGTGACTGCGCGGATGGATGGGCTTTGGCTGGAATCGTGGACGGGAGTTTTCTGAGTCCGGGACTCACGCCCGAGTCCGCGCTTGCCGGCGCGGCGGCAACGCTGCCTGGCACTCCATACAGCCACGAATCCGGCTAGGAGGTTCGCCTTATCTCAGCGATTGGCATCCATTCCCCGTCGATCGGAGGCAGTGAGGAGTGGAACGAGCTGCTTTTCACACTCATCGCTCAGCCCATCTTGTTTATCTGGAATGCGCGCTGGAAACAGGTGCGGTCTCTTTCGCACGGACAAACATCCAGAGGACGCTCCCGTTGAATCCCAGCCATTGGCACCAGGTCATGGCGCGCGACACGCTCTCAACGTGAAGAATCTGAATCGCCTCTTCGCTCAGTTCGGAATGGTCCGCATCGGAAACGGGCAGCGCGCCGAGCGTTACGCGGCAGTAAGGGATGGCTGGAACACGTTTAAGAGAGCTGAAAGCCATTATTCATGATGCGTTCATGTAGCATTCACCTCACCGCTCTATTCTTTGGTAATCGAATGGCGCGCGACAACGATTACGGGAAGCTCGCGCGCTCCACCATTTCAGAAGGGGGGCTCCGCATGAGCCATCGTTTGTTCGCCTCAACTACCGCCGCTCTGCCGGTGTTTGTCATGCTGTGTGCGCAGACGTCCGCCTCGGGACAGACCGCGCCGGGCGCCACGAAGACGGTCAAAACAACCGCCAACACAAGCAAGCCCTGGACGCCGCCGCAAACGCCCGATGGTCACCCGGACCTTCAGGGATACTGGACCAACAGCACCGAAACACCCCTCGAACGGCCCAAAGGACTGGGTGCGAAAGAGTTCTATACCGAAACGGAGCTGGCGGACCTGATGAAACAAGACCAGGACCGCGTTGCGCTCAACAAGGAGGAGGGTCGCCCGACAGAGCCAGGCACCAACGCAGATGTACATTACGACTACACACAGTATGGGTTGGACCGCGGCCAGGCAAAGCTCTCATGGAGTCTGCGGACCTCGCTGATTGTGGGGGAGCGGGGAACGTTGCCTCCGATGCTGCCTGAAGCCCGTAAGAGAAATGCCGCCATCGCCGCGAAGAACCGCGGACATGAGCTGGATGGACCCGAGAACCTTTCTCTCGCGACGCGTTGCATCATTGTGCCCCAGGAGTCTGTACCCATGCTCTCGGGCGGCTATAACAACAATCTGCAGATAATCCAGGGAGCGGGGGCTGTGGCCATTATGAACGAGATGAACCACTCGGTCCGGCTCGTCTCTATGGATGGCCGCCCGCATCCATCCGCAGAGATACGCCAGTTAAAAGGCGACTCGATCGGCCATTGGGAAGGTAACACTCTGGTAGTGGACACAACCAACTTTACGGCCCGCAACCCCTTCCACGGATCCGGCGACAAGCTGCACGTGGTGGAACGCTTCACGCGCGTCGACGCGGACACGATCCTATACCGATTTACGGTAGAAGATCCCGAGACCTGGGACCAGCCATGGACCGCGGAGACGGCCTGGTCCAAAGTAGCCGGACCGATCTTTGAATACGCATGCCACGAAGCAAACTATGCACTTCCCCACGAACTGCACGGCGCTCGTGTGGCCGAAGAGGCAGCGGCGAAGAAGAACGCGGATAAGTAAGACAACGGGTAAGCAAACCGAACGGGGGCCAGTGATGAAAACAGGACTATTGGTTGTTGTTGTGAGTATCGGCATGATGTCGGCGGCGGCGCCGGTGTGGGCGCATCACTCTTTCTCTGCGGAATTCGACTCGAACCAGCCCGTGAAGCTGCGCGGAGCCGTCACCGACTGGGAATTGGTGAATCCCCACTCCTGGATTCACATCGACGTGAAAAACGAGGACGGCACTGTCACCAACTGGATGATCGAGGGCGGCAGCCCGAACGCGCTGCTCAGGCTCGGCTTCAACAAAAGGTCGCTGCCGCCTGGAACGGAAATCGTGGTGGAGGGCTATCGGGCCAAGGACGGGGGAAATCTTGCAGTCGGCAAGAACATCACGTTTCCGGATGGGAAGCGCATGCTCCTGGGCGGGTCGGCAAACGAACCCGACGCGGACAAGAAGTAAGCCGCCCGATTCAGTGCATAAACTTCCGGAACAGAGGCGCTAACAACGCTTCTATTGGCGGTGGAGCATTCC
>DATAZF010000125.1:0-20581 GCA_036272235.1 Bryobacteraceae bacterium
TCAGCAGCCCGCCGGGCCCGGCCAGGTCTTCCTGCGTCTTCACGCCTTCCAACAGCTTGTCGAGTACTTCCGGTTTCAGTTCCATCGCGTTCTCCTTAGTATCGGAGTAACGCGTTTACACAATCTGTTTTACACCCTCCAGGCTGCGAAGCGGTCTGTTGTGCGCAATTTCAGAAAGGCTTCCCGCCCGTGTCTGCGCTCGGTGCACTGCCTTCACCGCCGCCACCGTCGACTTGCCGACTCGCGCGTGCAATTCAGGATTCGGCGTTTCGCGTTTTGGCTTACATACAACAGTGGCTGCATATTTGCTCTGGTTTAGTCGTTGCCGCGGCTTGTATGGCGCGCTGCGGAGGATAAGGAATTCGAATGCCAAGCCCAAAAGCTTTCTTCACCGCCGCTCTCCTGGTCGCATCCATGCCCGGTCTGGCACAGCAGCGCTATGACGGGCGTGGGCATGCCCACAGCAACTTCAGCCAGGGCGTCCGCGAGGGCGGACACGGCGGACAATATTACGATCCGCGCCATGCTCACGACGGCTATGACGATCGCTTCAACCAGCACCAGGGTGGCATCGGCCCCGGCAAAGGCGCGGCCATCGGAGGCGCGGGCGGTGCAATCCTCGGCGCCGTACTCGGTGGAGGCCTCAAAGGAAGCCTGATTGGAGGCGCAGCGGGAGCAGGCATTGGCGCCGTTGTCGGCGAGGCCGCCCAGAATCACCGCGACTCACACGATCGGCGCTAGAACTCTCACATACGAAAGGAACTATCCATGAATCCACGCCCACTGGCAGCTGCCGCCATTCTGGCCGCCATCGCCACTTTCTCCCTCGCCGCACCTTCGCCGAGGCCCCAGCAACAGCCAGCGGTTGTAGCGCATCCCAAGGTCGATGCCGGTGACAAAGTCTACCCTCTCGACCAAATCGTCACGGCCTCTGTCCATGATGCCTGGCTGCTCAGCGGCAAGAACGAAGATGCCTTCTTCGACATCGTCGAACAACTTGCCCGGATATCCGCTGAAAAGCGCGGCGTCAGTTTGCCCGACAGCGCCGCTGCCGGCAAGCGGATGGGCGAGATCATCAAGCAAAAAGCCCGCGCCGACCACGATCAGCTCCTGTACGTCGTCGTCGACCAGGCGGTCCGCGCGGTAGGCGCCAGGACCACCGCCGCCGCAAAGAAATAACCGTTAACGATCAAATCCGCCAATACTTCCCAATCCAAGCGCCCTTATACGCAGGCCGCTTCCACAAAGTTCTCGCAGCGAACTCTAGTCCGAGACCGTCTTCGAGCGCCACATCTCGACATCCCTCGCGCTATGAGGCCCACACCAGCCGCGAATATCGCCGCACCATGAGCCTGTTCAAGGCGCACCGCCCCCAGCGCCCAAAGAAGAAAGTGAAATGGAGAAGCGAACCGAAACCGTTCGCCTAAAGCGCGGAGAAACAGAAAAGATGTCAACGACGGAAACCCGGCCCTCAGGTTATTCCGGGAACCTCATCGTTTTGACTTAAGCATGAATAGCCGTGGGTTCCATGTTACTGGCGTGCACATCCAAATACCGCTGCCGGCACTCCTGCACCGCCACACGAGCCTCACGCGGACCGCCCCACCCATCCATCGTCGTGACCTTGCCTTCCAGCTCTTTGTAGATGGAAAAGAAGTGCTCGATCTCGCGCTTCACGTGAGCAAAGATCTGGTCCATCGTATGGATCTGGTCGTATCGCGGATTGCGATTCGGCACTGCGAGAATCTTCTGATCCTTCTCCTCGCTGTCGACCATGTTCAACACGCCGACCGGACGCACTTCGATCATGACTCCCGGATAACTCGGCTGCTGCACGAGCACGAGAACGTCGAGCGGATCGCCGTCGTCGGCCAGCGTACCCGGAATGAATCCGTAATCTCCCGGATAATGCAGCGGCGAATAGAGCGCCCGGTCGAGGCGGAACACGCCTAATTCCCCGTCATATTCGTATTTGTTCGCGGAGTGCTGCGGGATCTCGACGATCATACGCACGATCTCCGGCGTCTCGGGTCCGGGATCGATGTCGTAGAGGCGGTTCACGCACTCAGGTTAGCACGCGGTGAATATTCGACCGATTGCATGGTAAGCCCTTTGGCAGGGGCTGTCGAGCCCGCTTTACCGGCAAAACCGGCTGCGAAGAAGGTGGCTATCGCGGCGGCGTCGAGGTTGCCGCGACCCGTTTCGATGAGTGTTCCGACGATGTTTCGCACCATGTGTTTCAGAAAGCCGCTGCCGCGCACCGTGTACAAAAGCAGGTCGCCGGAGCGCACCAGCCGCGAGTTAAAGATGGTCCGGACTTTTGATTTGCCCGTTTCATCGCGTGGGTCGGAAGCGGCGAAGGCTCTGAAGTCATGCTCGCCTTCAAAGACAAGCGCGGCGGCAATCATCGCCGCTTCATCGAGAGGATAAGGATGATGATGAACGTACCGCCACTCGAATGGCGAACAAGTCTCGCCGCGATAGATCGCATAGGTGTAGGTTTTCGCGACGGCATCGAAGCGCGGATGAAAATCCGCATGCGTCTCGCACGCTTCGACCACTCGAATCGCGGCCGGCAGCAGTCGATTCATGGCTCGCCGCAAATTGTCTGCAGGGATCGGATTCGTCAGCGTGAAAGCGGCAACCTGCGCGCGCGCGTGGACCCCGGCGTCAGTACGGCCGGACCCCGCCACATGCAGGGGAGAACCCTCGATACCGCCAACAATCTCCTCAAGCACGCCCTGAATAGTAGGAAGCCCCGGCTGCACTTGCCAGCCATGAAACTCCGTCCCATCGTAGGAAACCGTAACCCGGATCCGCCGGCTCATGCCCACACCGTCACAGCCGCCGCTGACTTATGAGCCGCGCCCGCAGACCCCAACCTATCCGGGCCGCGACCCGGGCCTGGTCACAGCCTCACCCCGCAAACACATCGGACACCCCGCCGCCTCAAACGCAGGCACATCCAGCGTCTCGAGACATCTCCGCGGAATCCCCAACTCCGCTGCGCCACCGCTGCGGTCGATAATCGATCCGGCGGCCACCGGCACTCCCCCGAGCGCCCGTGCCACCTCGATCACTTCGCGAGTACTGCCGCCGGTCGTAATCACATCCTCAATCACGACCAGTTTCTCGCCCGGCACAATCGAAAATCCGCGCCGCAGAGACATTTTCCGGTCCGCGTCGCGCTCGGTAAAGAGAAACCGCACGCCCATGGCGCGCGCAACCTCGTGGCCGATAATCAAGCCGCCGAGTGCAGGGGAAATCACCAAACCGATCGGCTCATGGTCCGTCAAAGGAGAAAGCGCCGCCGCCAGCTTACGGCCGAGCAGTTCGGCGAAGTGCGGATATTGCAGAACGAGCGCCGATTGAAGATAGCCGGAACTATGCAGACCGCTCGACAAACGGAAGTGGCCTTCAAGGTACGCGCCGGTCTCTGTAAACAGGTCGAGAACGCGCTCGGGTTGCGGCGTCACAAAGCGCTACTATACCATTGAAAATTACGGCTCAGGGCAATCAAAAAGCGCGAACCATACCTGGCTCGCGCACGTATTCTCCTGCTTGGAACCTTATTTTAAATTATGAATGCGATCTTCCGCGGTTTTGGTGTCATCATTGCTTTCGGCCTCGCCGCAGGCATAGTGTCTGCTCAGGAGACAGCCGCAAGGGGCGCCTCTGCTCAAACCGCGGTTCGGGCCGACTCTCAGACCGCGGTCCGGATTGATGCAGCCCAGGGCAAGGTCGCCGACAGCAAACTCGGCTGGCTCACCCGCGCTTATCAGCCTCGCTATATTCCGCCGATCAGCCTCGCCAATTCATCGCGGCTCGATTCGCTGATCCGCTCCGGGAATCTTTACCTTTCCGCGCAGGACGTGATTGCGCTCGCACTCGAGAACAACATCGACATCGAAGTGCAGCGATATGGCCCGCTGCTGGCGCGCGAAGTTCTGCGCCGCGCCGAAGGCGGCGGTCTGTTGCGGAATGTGGGCCAGGGTGTAGCGGCGGGCCCGACCAGCGTCAGCCTGACCGGCGTCAGCGTGAACACCAACGGCGCGCCGGGCAACGGCGGCGGCACGGGCGTCAACTCGGGCGGAGGAATCCTGACGCAGTTGGGTCCGAACATCGCCTCATTCGATCCAACGGTGTCATTTCTGGCGAACTTTCAGCACGCGACCTCGCCGCAAAGCAACATCGTCATCACGAACACGACGGAGTTGATCACCGATAGCCGCAGCTATCAGGCTTCCTTGTCGCAGAACTGGACATTCGGCCTCTCCGCGACCCTCACCTACGCCAGCACCCACACGTTTACCAACAGCCGCTCGTTCAGCCTGAATCCGTTCACCACAGGCGATGCCGATCTGCAGATTACGCAGAATCTGCTGAATGGTTTTGGCTCCGCCGTGAACGGCCGCAATATCCGGGTACAGAAAAACAACCTGAAAGCGACCGACCTGCAGTTCAAGCAGCAGGTGATTACGACGGTGACCGCCGCGCTCAATCTTTACTGGGATCTCGTCAGCTTCGACCAGGACGTGAAGGCGCGCGAGCAGGAAGTCGCCACCGCCCAGCAGTTGCTGAACAATAACCAGGAGCAGGTGAAGATCGGCACCCTCGCCGAGATCGAAGTGACGCGCGCGCAATCGCAACTCTACGCCGCGCGCCAGGATCTGGTGATCTCACAGACCAATCTACTGCAGCAGGAAACGGTGTTGAAGAATGTCCTCAGCCGCGTCGGTGTCGCCACGTCCGACCTCGCGGACGTCCACATCGTTCCTCTCGATACCATCACGATCCCCGCCACGGATGAAACCGGCCAGCTCGACCAGCTCGTCGCGGACGCGGTCAAAAATCGAGTCGAGGTCCAAACGGCGCGAATCAACCTCGACAGCAATCAACTCAACCTGGTAGGCATCAAGAGTTCATTGAAGCCGACCCTGCAGGCTTTCGCCGAGTTGACCAATAACGGGCTGGCCGGCAATGGCGCGGTCCCCGGTCTCACCGGCGGCTATGGAACGCTGCTGGGCGAGATTTTTCGCCGCAATTATCCGAATTATTCGGCGGGATTTTCGCTGAATATCCCGATCCGGAACCGCGCGGCCCAGGCGGACTACGCGACCAGCGCGATCGAGATCCGGCAGAACGAGCTGGCGCTGCAAAAGCAGATCAACCAGGTTCGCGTCGACGTGCAGAACGCCGTGATCGGCCTGCAGCAGGCGCGGGCGCGCTACGACGCGGCGGTGCAGGGCCGCATTCTCTCGCAGCAAACCTTCGACGCCGACAAGAAGAAATATGATCTCGGTGCCGGAACGCCGTACCAGGTTGTGCAGGACGAGCGCGATCTCGCGAGCGCGCAGAGCTCCGAGCTGCAGGCGATGGCGAATTACAGCCACGCGCGCATCGCTTTCGATCAGTCCCTCGGAAGAACGCTTGAAGTGAACCAGGTCTCCCTCGATGAAGCAATCGCAGGGCATGTGAAAGCCGCCTCGGCGCCGCCGCCGGTTTCGGGGGCCCGGCCATGAGAGCGTCCATGAGGACACTTCGGGATCTCGTCGCCCTCGGGTTGTGCTTCGTTGTATCAGTTCCGCAAGTCTGGGCCCAACAACAGGGAATCGAGCCAATTCGTCCGCCGGGCATCATTCTTAAGCGCCCATATCTCCCGGTCGCAGTGCCGCCCATCCGTCTTGCCAATTCGGAACGCATGAAATTGCTGATTCGTGCCGGCAAGCTGTATCTCACGGCTCACGACGCGATCGCCCTTGCACTCGAAAACAACATCGATATCGAGAGTGCTCGCTATAACGCAACTCTGCTCTCCTGGAATCTGGAACGCGCGCAGGCCGGCGGTGCGCTGCCTGGCGTTCCCAGCGGAGCCACGCAATCGGCGACGATTCAGAACGGCCAGGGCGTCCTCGGCGCCCAGCAGGCGGCGGGTGTGCAGGTCGCCGGCAGCCGCGGCGGAGCCAGCGCCACTACCAACGCCACGGTTACGCAGGTCGGCCCCGTGACTGCCAACCTGGATCCTTCTTTTCAGGAATCGACCAGTTTCAGCCATCGGACGAGCCCCCAGCCGAACGCCGTCGCCAGCGTGACGTCGATTCTGATCCAGGGCGCGCGTAATTCTTCCGGCTCCTACCAGCAGGGTTTTCTGACCGGCGGCGGCGTGTCGGTGACATATGCCGATCACTTCCTGAATGAGAACGCGCCGACCGATACGTTGAATCCATCGGTGGCGCCAACTCTCTCAATCAGCGTCCAGCACAATCTTCTGCAGGGCTTTGGGGTGGCCGTGAATGCGCGCAGCATCACGGTCGCAAAGATGAATCTGCAGGATTCGGATCTCAATTTCAAAACGCAGGTCACGCGCACTGTCGTCAACGTGCTGAATACCTACTATTCGCTCGCCGGCGCGGATGACGACGTGAAGGCCAAACAAGGCGCCCTCGACACCGCGCAGCGATTCTATGACGAGAGCCGGAGGCGGCTCGAACTGGGAGCGCTCGCGGAGCTGGATGTCACCACCGCGCAAAACCAGGTGGCAACCAGTAAGCAGGCGCTGATCAACTCCCAGGCGACCCGGCGCCAGCAGGAGCTGCAGCTGAAGAATCTGATCAGCCGGACTGGCATCGGCGATCCGGTAGTCGCGGCCGTCGAGATTGTCCCGGTGGACCATCTTGTGATTCCGGCGACCGACGATATTCCCCCCATCAAAGATCTCGTTAAGCAGGCACTGAACAATCGCAGTGACCTGATCGTCGAACGCGGCAATCTGAAAACAACGGAAATCTCCAATCTCGGTACGAAAAACGGCCTGCTCCCCACCGCGCAGGTTTTTACCACGCGAACCAACGCCGGACTCGCAGGCGTGCCCCGCACAGCCAGTTTCGGCGGGGTAACCTTCACGGCGGACCCTTACTTTGCGGGAGGTACCGGCGCCGCGCTCGGACAAATCTTCCGGCAGAATTTCCCCACCGAGAGCATCGGCATATTTGGGCAGGCGCAGATCCACGATCGTCAGGCTCAGGCGGATTATGCAATCGACGAGCTTTCACTCCGGCAGCAGCAGTTGGTCACGGCGAAAGATATGAATCAGGCCCAGGTGGATGTAACGAACTCCGTGGTAGCGCTGCGCCAGGCGCGAGCCAGGTACGACGCAGCTGTGCAGAGCCGGATCCTGCAGCAGCAGCTTTTCGACGCCGAAGAGAAGAAGTTCACACTGGGGGCTTCGACGCCTTACGACGTGGTTGTGCAACAGCGCGACCTGGCTACCGCCCAGTCCGCGGAACTTTCCGCCCTGGTGACATACCAGGCCGCGCGGATCAGTCTCGATCAGATAATCGGTGCGACTCTCGACGTAAATCATGTGGTGCTGGGCGAAGCCCAGACCGGGAAAATCTCACAAGCTTCCGAACTGCCGGCAACTCTGCCTCAGTAGCCGAAGGCTCTATTTGGAGCCGCGACTGCGGAGCGGTCTGGCCGTACCGCGGGATTCAAACGCCTGAACTGTGGAAAACAGCAGTATGATTGATCCGCGTCTTCCTGGCCGCTTACGGAGTTGAGAAATGAAAGTTCAGCGTTTTGCCGTCGCCCTTTTATCAGCCGGTCTGGTTGCTCACGCGCAGGAACCGGTCAAGGCCCAGGCAGCCGATTCCACCAAATCTGCTGCCTCGATTGCCGGCGCAGCGGCAAACCCGGCCCCATCGGTCAAAACGGTAAGCCCGGAAACCGGCGGGCGGCTGCAGCGCACAATTACCGTTGTCGCTCCGGGCCTCATGGCCTACCTCGAGGCGGACAAAATCGCCCGACCGGCTTTTGTACTCTATCTCGATGGCACCCCGTTTCCGGACCTTGCCGTGTCCGGTCCGACACCGGGACAGGACGAAATCCGATTTTTTCTGGATCGTAACGCAGCCAACGAGAAACAGTGGACGGCGCTGCTCCGCAATCCGAAGCCTTTTCGCGACATGCCGCTGACGATCGGCATCGACAAAGGCGCGAGTGTTCCTATTGAGGTGCTTCCGTCGGAGGTGGGAAAATTTCGCCTGACGATTTACGATCCGGGTATTTTGTTCGCGGGCGGCATATCGTTTCTCGTGCTGGTGGGCTTGTTCGTCTGGATGGCCAACAAGAGCGACGTCATGCGCGAGTCCGGGCCACCGCCTCGTCCAGCCGGGTTTGGGCTTGCTGTTCCGCGCCGCGCTTACAGCCTCTCGCGCGTGCAGATGGCGGTCTGGTTTTTCCTTGTGGCCGCTGCATTCCTGTTCATCTGGGGAATCACTTTCGCTCTCGACAGCATCATTCCCAGCGTGCTGGCTTTGATTGGAATCAGCGCCGGAACCGGGCTCGCCGCCACCGTCGTGGACAGCTCCAAGACTGCCTCGATAAGCGCGCAGCGGGATCAACTTGTGGCCGAAGACGAGGGCCTCGCCGCGGCACTGACGGCTTTCGCCGCGAAGCCGCAGCCACTCGATGTCGACGATACAGGCAAGCAGCAGCTTGCGGTCAATCGCCGGGCCGCCATTGCAGGTGAGATCGCCGATATCGACAAACAAATCGACGCACCTGCGCACGAGAGCTTCCTCATCGACATCCTGAGCGACGCCAACGGGATCAGTTTCCATCGCTTTCAAATGGCGGCGTGGACGTTAATTCTGGCGATTGTCTTCGTGATCTCGGTCTGGAACAACCTGGCTATGCCGGACTTCGGCGCGACTCTGCTGGGATTAATGGGCATCAGCTCCGGAACGTATATCGGTTTCAAATTCCCTGAAGTGAAAAACTGAGACGCGTGGCAGCGTAGCCTTCGGAGTGGCCCGTTTCGGAATTTCCTGCAGACTTTCCGATCCAATTTGGTACTTCAGTCCTGCGATCCGCGCGATGAACAACGATTCCAAAAGGAGTTAGAGTTTGGCAAACTGCTTGCTTAAACGAGGACTGTGATTTTCAAGGAAACGGCTCAAGCGCGACGGGAAAACCTCCTGCCAACGCAGTAACTTCAATTGAATCTTCCAGCTGACCTCTACAACCTCTAAACTCCTACTCGTCGCCTTGAGCCGAAGTTCCCGCGGGGGGACTTCTTCTCCGGCGGAATTGGCCTGGCAAATGCAAAGTTCGTGGCGTCGGGAAGTCCCGACCGGCCTTTGGGCGTTTTGCTGTTTGCGCTCTTGATCGCTTCACCGAAGGAGGACGGCGGCAGGTGGAGCGGGGTCGTGAGTGGCGATAGCGGGTAAGTGGGTGACTTTGGACAAATGGTGCAGGGTTCTTGCCGTCTCCCCTGCTTTACGGCACTCCGAAGGGGCGTTAAATCGTCCGGCAGAACAGCCTGGGGAGGCCGACAACGACATCTCGTGAAAGCGCCGTTGCCGTGCGTCCGCGCCGTCTGGGTTTTATTACGGCAATTCCGCAAAGTGTCCATCGCGGCAGCGGATGCTATGTGGGGATCGGAACTCTGGCGGCGGGGCTGCGCGCGCTCGGGACCGAAGTGGAAATGATCCAGCCGAAGCTCCGGTTGGGGTGGTTGCTCGCCGAGCAGTATCTGTTCAATCAGTCCTTGAAAGGCCGGAAGCATTGGGATGTCGACGCGCTCGTCGGATTCGATCTGGATGGTTTCGCGCTCCGCCACGAGAACGTGCCGCGCATCGCGAATATCAAAGGCGTGCTTGCCGATGCGGTCCGTTTCGAGCGCGGCATGACGCGGGCTGCCATGGCACTGCAGGCCCGCTGGGAAGGCCAGCATGCGCGCCGCGCCGACGTCGTCATCACGATCAGCGAGTACTGCCGGGAGCGGCTGCGCGAATTCTATGGCCTGCGCGGTCCGATCGTCGTGGTGCCGGAACTGATCGATCTGACTACGTGGCGGGAATTGTTCAGGGCGAATCCCGTGGTGAAGGAAGACGGCGAATTCACGGTGCTGTGCGTTTGCCGGTTTTATCCGCGCAAGAGGGTCGTTCTTTTGCTGGAGGCGGCGAACCTGTTGCGAGCGCGGATTCCGGAGTTGCGGATTCGAGTAGTGGGCGGCGGCCCGGATGCGGCCGCCTTGCGACGGAGATCGCATGAGTTGGGGCTTGAATCCGTGGTGACGTGGGTGGGAGAGGCGCCACGCCGCGATCTGGCGCGCGAGTACAATCGTGCCGATGTGTTCTGTCTGCCGAGCGTGCAGGAAGGGTTTGGAATCGCCTTCCTCGAGTCGATGGCGGCTGGAAAGCCGATCGTCGCGGCGCGCGCGGCGGCCGTTCCGGAAGTGGTGCGGCGCGGAATATTGGTTGAGCCGAATAACGCCGACGCGCTGGCTGAGGGCATCCTGAAAATGTGGAGCGATCCGGCGGGGAGGGCGGAAATGGCGCGACAGCAGAGCCTGGATGTCGAGGAGTACGGAATGCTCCGTGTTGCCAGCAGATTTCTGGGCGAAGTGGAACGCGCGATCGGGTGATCCGGGACTATATAGCTATTGAATCCGCGGATCGCAGGCGTTTGGCGTCGACTTTCTGGCGTGCCTGGATCCAGCGTGGTGCTGCCTCGCGCTCCTCATCCGACCGGTTCATCACGAAAGCTGCGACCACGCGATCATGGACCAGCCACCAGATGCTGAAGCTGTTGCTCCCGATGTCGCCGCGTTCCACGATGGAGTCTGAGGTAGAAGTGTCGCCCCAGAATTCGTACGACAGATCGAAGACATCGGAAAAGAAATACGGGACGTGAATAAAAGGCGCACGATCTCCTGTGAGCGCACGGGCGCAATGCTGGCCCTGCGAGACGGCGTTATCCCAGTGCTCGACGCGGCGCCGCTTGCCGAACAGATTGTCCGGATAGTTGGCGATGTCACCGGCAGCGTAGACGTCCGGCAGGCTTGATTGCAGATGATCGTCAACGATAACTCCATCGGAAACGTCGAGACCGCTCTTGGCGAAAATTTCGGTCGCCGGGCGCACGCCGATTCCCGCCACAACGAGATCGCAGGGAACGCTGTCGCCGCTCTTGAGCAGGATCGATCGTACGTCGCCTTCGCCGCGCAGTTCCGCCAGCTCCGCCTCTTTGATGAAGCGCACGTCGCGGGCGGTGTAGTAGTTTTCGAAGTATCCCGACATGGCGGGGGTGAAGAACTGTTTCCAGATGCGATCCTCGCGCAGGATCATCGTCACCCGGATTCCCTTTTGCGCGAGCACGGAAGCCACCTCCATGCCGATGAAGCCGCCGCCGATTACGGCAGCTTGTTTCGCACTTGCCGCCAGGCGTTGAATTCGTTTGCAATCGTCAAGAGATCGCAGATAGCAGACCCCGGCGAGATCGGCGCCAATGACGTCGAGCTTTCTTACTTGTGAGCCGGTGGCCAACAAAAGCTTTTCATAGCCGATTTCGTCGCCCGACTGAAGATGCACAGTCTTTGCGCTGGCATCCACGGCCGCAATCGGACTTTGCAACCGAACATCAATTTCGTGCGCGGCGTAGAATTCCTCCGGGTTGATCTGAATGCTGTCCTCGGTGTCTTTGCCCGCGAGAAAGCCCTTCGAGAGCGGCGGCCGTTCGTACGGCAGTGCGTCGTCGGCGGAAAGGATGCAGAGATCGCCGGGTTTCAAGCCGTGCTCGACCAGTTCCTTCCCTGCGTAGCCTGCGACCATGCCTCCGCCCGCGATGGCGTATTTGAATGTTTTCATGGCTTGCCTTCGAATCCGGGGTGGGTGGCGCTGGAAAGGTGCCGGTAGAATCCCATGTCTTCTCCGGTGAGCATTTTTGTGGCAAATATAATCTGGCCGCTGTGTTGAGAGAAATGTTCGACGACGTGATAGACCACGTCCACGCCTGAGACGGGATAATTCTGTATCTCGTAGATGCGCGTCAACCGGGCCGTATCGAGCGCGCGGATGATTTTCACGGCCTTTTCGACGGTGTCGCGAAGCCCGGCAGCGAGTTCGGGGGCGGCGGGACCGCCCTGAGCCGCGAATTCCCCATCACGATCGCGATTGTCGATCTCGCCGGCCAGCGATGCCACAATCCACTGACGCACGTTGCCGCCGAGGTGCAGGACCAGGTTCCCGATGGCATTTTCGTTTGCGCGGCCGCGCGCCCAGATCTGGCCGGCGGTCAGTTTTGCCAGGCAGGCTTCGATGCGGCTTGTCAATTGGGTCAGTTTTTCGGCCGAAAATTCCAGAAACAACGATTCGACGGTCATATTTCTGCGCTCAGTATAGTTCAGGCGTCCACACAAAAGAGACGTCATCTCTGTACGTCCGCGATGCTGCATGTGTACAATCCGGTTTATGGCAAAACTCGGATTTCTCGGACTGGGCCTGATGGGCGGACCGATGGCCCGCAACCTTATCAAGGCGGGGCATGACGTGGCGCTCTGGTCGCATTCGAAGGGTAAGGCGGAGAAGATCTCAAACGAGGCGGGCGGCAAGGGCTGCGCGACTCCGAAGGAAGTGGCCGAACACTCCGAGTGCGTTTTCCTGTGCGTTGGCGACTCCGCGATGTCCGAGACCGTGATCCTCGGGCCCAATGGCGTGCGGGAGGGTGGCCGGAAGGGGTTGATCGTCGTCGACGCCAGCACAGTGAGCCCGGCATCGAGCCGCCATACAAATGATGAGCTCGCAAAATCCGGCATCGATTTTCTGGGGGCGCCCTGTACGGGCTCGACGCCAGGAGCAATCAACGCGACCCTTACCTTTATGATTGGCGGCGACGAGAAAATCTTCGAGAAGGTGAGGCCGTGGCTTGAGATCATGGGAAAGAAGCTCTACTTTTGCGGCGGCACCGCGATGGGCATTCATGCCAAGCTGACGCAAAACCTTGTGCTTTCCAATCTGCTGCAGGCTTTCAACGAGGGGATCGTGCTGAGCACGAAGGCGGGGGTGGATCCGAAGCTCATGCTCGATATCCTTTCCAACAGCGCGGCGAAGTCGGGCTTGATCGACTATAAGGCACCCTTTATCTTCCGACGGGACTTCGAGACAAATTTCTCCGTAAAATGGATGCATAAGGATATGGGACTGATGCTGGAGTCGGCTCAGGAGCTCTCCGTGCCGCTTTTTTTGACCAGTCTCAGCCGGCAACTTTTTCAAGCGGCAATTACCCGAGGGCACGGAGAAGAAGATATCTGCTCTACAATCAAGGTTTTGGAGGAAATGACTGGCGTTGAGGTCAAAAGCTGACGGTATTGCATATCACCTATCCAAATTTTATATACAAAATTTGGTTGATTCCAAAAACGATCTATTCTAATATTGGAATCAAGCCGGGGAGGAAATAGTAACTCCCACCAAAGCGAGACTAACCTCTAAACTGAAAGACCCCTGAAGCAACCTCCCCGGCGCCCGCAAGGGTTCGAGCTTGAAAAGCTCGAAGGAACACCGGTTGCTCAGACAAAAGGATCTTTCGATACTCAAGAGGTTACTCAAAACAAGCATGATATGATTAAAATGCGCGCGAGGCGATAGTCGTGTCCGCCGCCTCGGGAGAAGACCAACGGCGCTCATGCCTACTCGCACCCTCACAGTCCTGGGGTCCACCGGTTCGATCGGGACCAACACATTAGACGTCGTCCGTCAGAATAGCGGCAGATTCAAAGTTTTCGGGCTGGCGGCAGGCCGTAATATCGATCTCTTGGCCCAGCAGATTCAGGAGTTTAAACCGGCCGTTGTGGTCGTTCATGAAGCCGCCGATGTGGACCGGCTGCGTGCTCGGCTTTCCGGATTCACCCCTGAGATTCTTACCGGTCCAGAGGCTCTCGTTCAAGTCGCGGTGGCTTCCGAAATCGATACGGTAATGTCTTCCATTGTCGGGGTGGCGGGGCTGCCGGCCACTTATGCAGCCGTTTGCGCGGGCAAACGAGTTGGGCTGGCTAATAAAGAGGTGCTTGTTTCCGGAGGCAAACTGGTGATGGACGCCGCCAGAAAACACACCGGTACCGCGGATAAACCGGGCGCGGAAATCATCCCTGTGGACTCCGAACACAACGGCGCTCATCAGTGCCTGCGAGCGGGGCTCCGCAAGGAAGCAACGAAGCTCATCCTGACGGCGTCGGGTGGTCCGTTTCGGACCACGCCTCGGGAGGCCCTTGATAACGTGACACCGGCCGACGCCCTGAAGCATCCTACGTGGAAGATGGGCAACCGAATCACGATCGACTCGGCGACGCTGATGAACAAGGGCTTCGAAGTGATCGAAGCCTGCTGGTTGTTCGATTTCACGCCGGCAGACGTGCAGGTTGTGGTGCATCCGCAATCAACCGTACACGCGATGGTGGAATATAATGACGGTAGTGTGATCGCGCAGGTGTCGGCGACCGATATGCGGATGCCGATCCAGTATGCGCTGACCTGGCCCGAGCGCGGCCAGGCCCCCGTAGCAAAGATCGACTGGAGTGAATCGCGGCAGTGGGAATTTCACGCGCCGGATTTCGAGAAGTTTCCGTTGCTTCGCCTGGCGTATCAGGCGCAGAGTAAGGGTGGATCGGCAACTTGCATTCTCAACGCCGCCGACGAGATTGGGGTGGAGGCTTTTCTGAACGGGAGAATCAGTTTCCCCGCGATCGCGCGGGTCGTCGAAGAGACTCTGCAAAGAATGCCCGATCGGGAACCCTCCAGCATTGAAGAAATACTCGCGATAGATAAAGATGCCCGGCAAGTGGCACGCGAATTGATCGGCAAGCACGCGGTGGCTTTCGCCCCCGCGATGGCCTGAAGGATACAAAACGAGATGGCTCTTTCTTTCCTGCAGAACATCTGGTGGCTGCTCGTACTGATCGGGGTCATGATTCTCGTCCACGAGCTGGGTCACTTCTGGGCGGCGCGCGCATTTGACGTCAAAGTGGAAGTTTTCAGTTTCGGGTTCGGTCCCCGTCTTTTTGGCTTTCACCGCGGAGAGACCGACTACCGCTTTTCGCTGGTGTTGTTCGGCGGCTATGTGAAAATGGCCGGCGAACAGCCGGGTGAGCAGGAAACAGAAGATCCGAGGGCGCTTTCTCACAAGCCGCGCTGGCAAAAGCTGATCATCGCCGCCGCTGGACCTTTCATGAACGTTGTACTGGCGATCGCCGTTCTGACCGGTCTGTATATGGTTTCCTACGAAAAGATTCTTGACAAAGACGGCGCCGTGATCGGTCACGTCAAAGACGACTCCCCCGCGGCGAAGGCCGGGATTCAGGCTGGTGACAAAATCGTACGCCTGAACGGCAAAGATAATCCCGATTGGGAAGAGATCGTGACCAGGGAGATCGAAGGCGCGGGCCGAACGCTCACCGTTACCATTCAGCGTAACGGCCATCAGTTCCCGGTTTCGCTGAGCCCTGTGCTCGACGAGAAGGAAGGCGTGGGCGACGCCGGCTGGGAAGGGCAGAACGAAATCCAGGTCGCTTCCGTGACCGACGGCTATCCAGCCGACATAGCGGGTTTGAAGAAGGGCGATCTGCTCGTAAAGGTGAACGGCATTCCGATTCACTCGCATTACACTTTGCCGGAAGTGATCCGGCGAAGCGAAGGCAAGCCCGCGACGATCGAATATGTGCGGGACGGGATTCATCACACAGTCACTTTGAAGCCGGTAATGAAGAATCCGGATGGCACCACGCTGCGGTGGATGATCGGGGTACTGCCGGATATCAAGTACAACATCCAGAAAACGAAACTCTCGTTTCCGGACGCGTTGCATCAATCTATGGTGCAAAACGGCAAGAACGCCAGCCTGATCGTCGAATTCCTGCGGGGGATTGTCGAGCGGCGGATGTCGGCGAAGAACCTTTCAGGCCCGATCGGAATCGCGCATTATGCGACGGAGGCGGCGGAAGAAGGCGCGGGGCCCTTTCTGACGCTGATGAGCGTTGTCAGCCTGAATCTGGCAATCTTCAATATGCTGCCAATCCCGATTCTGGATGGCGGGCAGATTCTTACCCTGGTGATTGAAATGGTGATGGGCCGTGACCTGAGCCTCAACGTCAAAGAAGCGATGCTGAAGGTGGGCTTCGTATTTCTGATGATGCTGGTGGTTTTCGTTATCTACAACGACATCGCCAAGCGCCTCACGGGTCTTGTTCTTGTGCCTGCGGCGAGTTCACAGTCCATCAGACGTTAGTACTTTTCTGAAACTGGGCCGGTTTCGCGCTCATCTGGTAACCTGACACAAGCTAATGGAGTGTTCGTGTGTCCGGCACACCGATGTCCCTGGGACGTCAAAACTCTTCGCCGACCTGATCTATCATTTCGATCGGGTTGCCGACCTTTACCCGCATCGTCCAAACGATATTCAGGCACTTGAAAACGCATCCCGGTTTGATTTTCCGGATGACCGGCGCGCGGCGCTGGTGCAGGCTCTGGCGCCGCTGAACGCGGGAAATCCATCGTTGGCCGCGCTGGCCGAACCGGGCACTGTAGCGATCGTAACCGGCCAGCAGGTGGGCCTGTTTTCCGGTCCCGCATATTCCATCTATAAGGCGCTGACTGCGATCAAGGTGGCCCGCGAGTTGTCGGATCGCGGAGTGCCGGCCGTCCCAGTTTTCTGGGTGGCGACAGAGGATCATGACTTCGCGGAAGTCAACCATGTCTGGGTGTTCGGGCCGGATCGACAGCCGGTCAGAATGCAGGTTGACGGACCAGTTGACGCAGGTTCGAAACCGGTCGGCGGAATCGCATTGCCGGATTTTCCGATCGCGGCTTTGCGGACGGCGCTTGCCGGCCTGCCCTTCGCGGACGATGCTGTCGCGATAATCGAGCGCGCATATCAACCGGGCCAGACCATGGGGTCGGCGTTCGCGCGGTTTGTTAAAGAGCTGTTCGCGCCTTATGGACTGTTGCTGATCGATCCGCTGGAGCCGTCGCTCCGGAAGATCGCGGCGCCGCTGTTGCGCGAAGCGGTGGAACGAATGCCCGAGCTCACAGACGCGCTGATGGCGCGTTCGAAAGAGCTGGGAGCCCGTGGCTATCACGCGCAGGTATTGGTCGACAAAACCACGTCGCTCACATTCCTTCTGGAAAACGGGCAGCGCATCGGATTACGGCGGTCGAATGGCGATTTCACGGCATCCCACCGGAAGTTTACGGCCGCGGAACTGGCGGCGCGCGGGGCGGAGCTTTCTCCGAATGCGCTGCTGCGTCCAGTCATGCAGGATTATCTGCTGCCGACCGCCGCTTACATCGGCGGACCGGCGGAGCTGGCTTATCTCGCACAGTCGCAGGTACTCTACGGCAAGTTGCTGGGGCGGCAGCCCGCGGCGTTTCCGCGCGCCTGTTTCACACTGGTCGATCAGCGAAGCCACAAGCGGATGGTGCGCTACGCGCTGGGTCCGACGGATTTGTTCGGAGGCGAAAAGGCGCTGCACGAAACGATCGCCGCGCGGCTGGTTCCGGAGCGGCTGCGGGCACGGCTGGAGCAGACGAAGGGCGGTTTTGCAAAGACTCTGGACGCGTTGAAAGGCGACCTTGACCAGTTCGATCCGACGCTGGCCTCCGCCCTCGAGACAAGCCGCCGGAAAATCGAGTACCAGGTCGGCAAGATCGCGCGTAAGACGGCGGCGCAAATCATGGCGCGCGACGAGCAGGCAATCCGCGATGCCCGATCGCTGAATGGTTTGGTATTTCCGGAGAAGCATCTCCAGGAGCGCTTCTATTCGATCGTGCCCTTCCTCGCGGAGTTCGGGCCGGGGTTGATCGACGAGATCTACTCGGCTGTGCGCGTCGAATGTCCGGACCATCAGTTCGTGGTGGTTTAGCACGTTGTTGAAAAAGGCATTTGCAGCCGAGGATGGCAGGCGAAACCGCCTGCCCGGTGGGCCTGCCAGTGCCTTTGTCGGTATCCTGCTGGAAGGCTGGCGACAAGATCGCCGGCGCCCACATTCTTTGGTATGTATGTAAATAACGTCAAGAGCGCGCTACAGGCGGGCAAGCTTCAGCTCGGCATGAATTTCGGGCAACTCCGGTCGGCTGAGATTCCGCGATTGCTCGCGGCAGCCGGCTTCCACTGGGCTTTCATCGATACGGAACATGGCGGCTTCGATCTTGAAACCGTGCAGGATGTTTGCCGCGTCGCACAATCTGCGGGCCTGTGTCCCGTGGTGCGGGTGGTCGATCTGCAGTACGGCCTTGTAGCGCGGGCGCTCGACAGCGGCGCTGGAGGAATTATTTTTCCACGCATGGAAGATCCGAAGCTGCTGGAAACGGCATTGCGCTGGACGAAGTTCCCGCCAGAGGGCGTTCGCGGCTACGGGCTGCAGCCTTCTCAGACGGCCTATTCGGGACTCTCGTTCAACGAGGTCATCGCGCACGCCAACGCGAACACGCTGACTGTGGTGCAGATCGAATCGAAGCGCGCGGTTGAGGCGCGGGACGAGCTTCTCTCGGTTCCGGGGATCGACGCGGTGATGATCGGTCCGGCGGATCTTTCCATTTCGCTCGGCGTGCCGGGTGATTTCCAGAATCCAAAAATGGTGGAGGCGATGGAATCGGTTCGCGATGCCTGCGAGCGCCACGGCGTCGCGCCGGGCACGCATACGCGCAACGCCGGCCTCGCCAGGTTCTGGAAAGCGCGGGGGATGCGCTTCCTCGGATGCGGCAGCGATATCGCGTTTCTCTGGGAAAAAGCGTCGGAAACCGCGAAGGCCGTACTCGACGAATGAAACTCGGAAGACGGCTGCTGACGATCCTCGTTTGTGCCGTCGCCTGCGCGCAGGTACCGGCGCCGGAACAAGCCGCCATCGACCGCATTTCCGCCGATTCGCTGCGGAAGAATCTTTCGTACCTGGCTTCAGATGAGCTCGAAGGCCGCGGCACGCCTTCGCGGGGGCTCGATCTCGCCGCCGAATATATCGCGAAGCAGTTCCGCGATGCGGGCCTTGAGTCGGCCACTCCGGACGGCAGCTACTTCCAGCCCGCGATGTTCGAAGACGCGACCGTGAATATGACGGGGTTCAGGCTGACGCTGAAATCCCGCGGCGATGAGATGACGATCGTTGCGGATGAGACGCGCGTCCGATCGTTCGAAGGGCTCGACCTCGAGAGCGCCGCGGTATTAAAGCTGCCGGAGAATGGCGCGATGCCGCCGGTGGCCGGCAAGATTGTCGCGGGCGATGAACGGCGATATGGCGCCGAGATCGCGCTGAACGAACTGCAGGCCCGCAAGCCCTCGCTCATCCTGCTGCTTGGCCGGACACGAAATACGCGGCGAAAGACTCCTGCGGCAGAGCCACCCCAGCCGCTTCTCGACGAAGCGGATGGCAACCACGCGCCGGTGATTCGCATTCGCCATACGGAAGCCGGAACATTGCTGCACGCCAGCGGCGAGATGACTGTTTCGCTGCATCTCGCGAAGCCTGTGGTGCATGAAGTCCGGCTGCGCAATGTCGCCGCGATTCTGCGCGGTTCAGACGCGAAACTGCGAAACCAGTACATGCTGATTACAGCCCACTACGATCACCTCGGCCGGAGCGCGCAGGGCATTTTCCACGGCGCGAACGACAACGGCAGCGGAACGGTTTCCGTTATCGAGATCGCCAAAGCGCTCGCGGCGCTTGAGACGCATCCGAAGCGCAGTATCGTCTTCGTCACCTTGTTTGGCGAAGAAGAAGGACTGCTCGGGTCTTATTACTACGCGCACCATCCGCTGTTCCCGCTGAAGAATGCGGTGGTGAACATCAATCTCGAGCAGATGGGGCGCACCGACGATCCGGCTGGAAAACAGGTCGGCGAGTTCGGGCTCACCGGGCCGTCTTACTCCAACGTGTCCGCGATTCTGAGCCAGGCCGCCAGGGCGGAAGGCGTCGGCGTTTATACGAGGAAGGATGCCGACGACTATTTCGACCGCAGCGATAATTACTCCTTCGCGCAGTTTGGAGTGATCTCCCATACGGTCGTGGTGGCGTTCGACTATCCGGACTACCACGGGCTCGGCGACAAGTGGGAGAAGATCGATTTCGCGAATATGGCGAAGGTGGATCGCGGCGTCGCGGCAGGAATTCTGCGGATCGCCGACGCAGCCGAAGTCCCGCGGTGGAGCAACGCTCCAGGAGTCGCGATCTATCGGAATGCCGGGCATTAGCGTGGTGGATCCGAAGTTGTTGTGGGGCAGGATGGTCATACTGCGCGGGGTTGGTGACCCCGCTGGCCCGTTTCGAAATAACGATCCGGGCCGATCACCAATTGGCTGCTGATTCCCAATCTGCCCTGCAAATGCATTGCTTGCTGACTGCCACGGTCCATATACGAGGCCGTTTCGATGCTTGTGTTAAAGTTTGAAGTTTGCGCGCCGGGCACGTGCCTGTGTCTCGCGGAAAGGCACTGATAACAACATGAGCAACGCTGCGAACCTTGAAAGTCTTCTCCAGAAGACGAAGCCGACCGATCTGCTTCGGAACTCGAAGATCGGCGCGTATGTGTATCCGGTGGTGGCGCCGGAGTTTTCCAACTGGCGCGATGAGCAGGCGGCATGGCGGAAGTCGGCCGTGCTGTTCGATCAATCGCACCACATGGTCGACATTTATATCGAAGGTCCGGACGCACTCAAGATGTTGTCGCATCTGGCCATCAACAGCTTCGCGAAGTTTCCGGTGAACCGCGCCAAACAATTCGTGCCCTGCGGCCACAGCGGTCATGTGATCGGCGAC
>DATAZF010000126.1:0-3526 GCA_036272235.1 Bryobacteraceae bacterium
CAATGCATTTCGACGCCCAGTGATTGAAAATGCGCCCGAAATCAAACGCCAAGGTACATGACGTGAGCGTAAGTACCGAGTCTCGCGTTATACGCCAGATACCAGCCGTCGTGGTCGGGATCTTCATAGATCACAATCTGATCGCTGTTCCACAGCCAGTCGTTGACGAGATTCAGATCGTATGGCGCGACGCTCCAATAAAAGTTGTTGAACCAGAAACGGCTGGGGCCGCCTCCGGCGAGATGCCAAAGGTGGCTCTTGCCAAATCCGCCCGGAAACCGCCCGTGTTCGAAGGGTTTGTCCAGATGGAAGTTCGGATCGTTGCGCCCGGAATCGTGGCCAACCCATTTGTTGCCATCGACGTGCGGTGCGGCCGGATGCCCGGGCTTTTCGGCAGCCATTCGGCTGCGTTGCGGAGTTGCCGGACGAGCCGGTTGCTGCGGCCGGGCTGGTTGGACTTTCGCGGGAGCGGGACCCCTGGAAGGGATATGGCCCCCGCCAAAGCCTCGGCCGCCACCACCTTTTTCTTCCCCTCTGCCTTGTGCCGCCGCAGGAAGGGAAGCGAGAGCAAGGGCGAAAACCATTGCAATTCCGATTCGTAAAGTTTTCATTGACGGTCTCCAGTGGTACCGTAGCACGGTTTCCGCTACCAATTATTTCAATTCGACTTGAATCTCCATGGCGGTCCGACTTCCTATGTTTTCAGTAGAATGCATCAGCGCATCGCGCCACGCCACGTCCCCCTTGCGGCGGACGTTGTCGACCAGTTTTCCATCACTCAGGGCCATGGTTGTATGGAGTTCCGTCAGGTAGACCACGACATAGGCGGGATGCTGGTGCATCGGACTTTTGATGTGCGGTTCGAGGACCGTGCGCAGCACGCGCACACGGTTGTTTTCGAAATCGACAGTGTGATATTTCGGATCGAGCTTCACCGGGTCGAGCTTTATTGGTGGTGACGGTGGCCTCCCTGCACCAGGTTTGAACTCGATGAGGACTTCTTCGAGCGGCTTTTCGGAACGGTTCTCGATCACCCGTTTCCCCGCCTCGAAATACGCCGTGCCGCCGTCTTTGTGATCGGCCGCATCTGTAAGATAGACGGCCACCGACGCGGCATAGTCTTTCGGCGCAAGACTCTGATGCGGCGCAAGAATCACCCGCGTCGCGCGCGCCCATCTGTTATCGATCTCGACTTGAAGCGGATTCCGCGCGCCGCCAACAGTAAGCGCGAAGAGAATCAGCGGGGCTATTGCGCGGCGCACGTAAAGTTCGCCGCTTCGTCGATGCTGCCGGAGCCCTTGTACTTCGCGATCTGCGGATACGGACACAGCGGACGGGTGCGGTCCACCTTGCCCGCGGTCGAATGCGAAGCAACGATCGTCTGCGGCACAATGCCTTTATCGACCCACTTGTCCAGCGTGCTCTCGAGATCCATCTTGTTTGGACCCTCGCCGCCTCCGCAATGGGCCATGCCGGGTTCGAGGAACAGACGGATCGAATCCGACGTCTTCGTCTCGCCGCCAAGGGTGTCAACGACGCTTTTGTAGTACTCGATCGTCGACAACGGGGTGATGTTGGGATCGGACAGCCCGTGGTACAGCAGCAGTTTTCCGTGACGTTTGAGGAACGGGGCGAGATTCGGATCGGTCGAGTTCATCACAAGATATGCCGGGACTTCCGACCGCTCGATATCTTTGTCGAAATCGAACGTCTTCCAGTTCCAATTGGCATCCTTATAGACAACATACCTGTATTGATCGAGGATGATCGGCGATGGCTCGGGCCCGCCGAGAACCGCCCAGCCCAGTTCCGATCCAGGCGCCAGGGACGGAAAAAGCTTCTGTCCGGTCCGGGGATTCGTCCCCGGTGAGTAAATCTTCCGGACCGTCTCTACCTGTGCCGCGGTCAGACAGGTGTCGTTATCTGCGCCCTTGCATTCGATCACTTTCGGATCGACCTTACAGCGCGTCGGATCCTCGATAAGTCCATCTTTCAAGCCGTCGAGCGCATCGCACTGGTCGAGGACCGCCTTGTGAATCGCCGGATATTTCGCAGGCGGAATGTAGCTGCCCGGCTCTTTCAATTCCGCGGATGCCACCCACAGGGCGAGGGCTGTACGGTTGGCGGGCGCTCCCGCGATAATGCCGTCATAGTCGTCGGGGAATTTCTGGGCTTCTTTGAGACCCTGCCGGCCGCCCGTCGAGCAGCCGTCCCAATAGGCGAGGCGTGCTTTATTCCCGTAGAAGGCCTCAATGATCGCCTTCGATTGCACGGTCATCTCGTGCTCCGAGCGCCAGCCGAAATCGATGAGCTTTTCCGGATGGTTGAGCGCGAAAGTGCCGCGGCCGCCCACATGCCCCGTATCGGTGGAACTGGTGGCGTAACCGCTGTGGAGCGCGTCGGCCAGCGCGGAGTAGCTGATCACACCTGCCCAACCGCCGTTCCCGACGGCCTCGTATTTGTGGTTCCAGTCCGCTGCCGGAAGCCAGAGTTCCATCTTGATATCGGAGTCGCTGTTGGGTTTGAGCGTCGCGCGCACCCGGCAGAACGCGGGCAGATTTTTATAGGGGTTCGGTGCACCGGCGCGCCCGCCCCGGCCATTGCCAGCATTGGGAGGGGTGAAGGCGCCCGCCGGCACGACCTCGGCCGCGGTGATCGCGGCGGCGTTCAATCCGAGCGTCGTCAGGCTATCGCAGGGAGTGGTGGCGGCCAGAACAGGCGCGCCCATTATTACAGCACCGGCGAGTACAAAGGCCAGCAGGATCTTCAAGTTCAATCTCCTTCGGGGATGAGTATATCTCAGGGCCATTCAGGCCAGCATGGTTTTCCATGTCTCTTCGTCCGGTCCGACGCTCAGCCGGCTGCCGCTGCGAACCAGGGGCAGCCGGAGCAGCTTCGGGTCCTTCTCGATGCGTTCCAGCATCCGGGTCTCGGAAACCTTTAGATATTTCAGGCCGGCGTCGACCCAGGATTTGCCCTCCACATCGAGGAGGGCGGCGAAGCCAAACCGGTCGGCAAAACGTTTGATTTCCGCCGGAGCCATCGCCTTCTTCGTCAGATCGACGAAGTGAATCGCCGCGCGGCGCTCCTTGAAGAAACGCTCCGCCGCGCGCGTCGCCTGCGAGTTCTTCACACCAAAGATCTGCACGCTGACCGTCATTTATTGTTTGCTCCGCCTTCGCTCCGTCTTCCACGATATTTCATATAGAATCTCCTTGAACAGGAGAACCGCCCCGATGCGTTCAACCCTCATTGCCGCCGGCGCCATAGCGATCGTCGCGATTGCCGCTTTCACCGGTTATCTCGCGCCGAGCGCGCACGCTTCCACGGGACCGATTCCCCTCAACTGCAATCGAGCTTGCCTCGAAGGCGTGCTCGATCAATACCTCGCCGCTCTCGTCGCGCACGATCCAAAGCGCCTGCCTCTCTCGGCCGACGCAATGTACACGGAAAACGACCAAAGAATGGATGTCGGCGACGGCTTCTGGAAGACGGTGGAAGGGCTCGGCAACTATAAACACGTCTT
>DATAZF010000127.1:0-3488 GCA_036272235.1 Bryobacteraceae bacterium
GCTGAAAATCCTACTGAATGAATCCGACGGGATGCAGGAAGAAATGCGAATCGCTGCGAATCTCGATCAGGCGCGCCGTTTTTTCGATAGCTTCCCCGAGCCCTATGTCCCGCATCGGAACGCCGAGAAGTTCGCCGCTCGCCTTGTCATATTCGAGCACTTGAAACATGAGGTTCATCGGATCGAGGGCGCCCGCCAGTACGGCTTCTTCCCGGATCGATTGGAGGTTCGGCAACGGAAGGGATTGAACCGTTTGCCGGGATTCAATGAAGTGTTCCATCTACCTGTTTAGTGCATCCCGAGGGCCAAAGGTTGCACAAAAGTTTTGGATCGGTCCTATTCGGCGATCCGCGCCGTCTTTATGAAATCCAGTTGTGGAAATTCCTTTTCCAGATACGCGTTTCCCTCGGCCTCGATGCGGCCCTGGTCAGGGTTTTCCCCGGCCCCGGAATAGATCTGGTCGACGTTCTCCATACCGCTCACCACTTTGCCGAAGGGCGCGAAGCGCTGACCATCGAGACGCGCGTTGTCGCCGAAATTAATGAACAACTGCGTGGAACGGGAATTGGGCGCCGACGTCGCGGCGAATGTCACGGCGCCCCGAATGTTGCTGGCTTTCACAGGGTCGTCCTGAATCGGCACATCCCAGGTCTTGCTGAGTGCCGGATCGGCAGCTAGCCCAAACTGCGCCATAAAACCGGGGATCACGCGAAAGAACCGCGCACCGTCGAAATATTTCGCTTTCACGAGATTGTAGAACCGATCCGCCCCAACAGGTGCGTCAGCGCGCGTCACCTCGATAACGACGGGGCCTTTGGATGTGTCCACATTCACGCGGTACGTGGCGGGCGCGGTCTCATTTGTGATCTTCTGTTGGCCGCAGGCGGTAAAAGCGCCCATGAAGAGTGCGACGGAGGTTATCAGTTGGAAGCGTTTCATATGTTGTGCTCTTTGAAGAACTGCAGCATTTTCGACCACGCGTCTCTTGCTGCATCGGGGTCATACGCGGGCCGGTAATCCGCATTGAAGCCGTGCTGTGCTTCCGGATAAACATCGATGTGGCTGGGTTTATGCGCGGCTTCGATGGCGAGCCGCATCTGTTCCACTGTGTCGAGGGGAATTCCCGCGTCTTTACCGCCGTAGAATCCCATCACCGGCGCCTTCAGATCTTTGGCGATATCGACCGGGTTCTTCGGTTGCAACGCGGTTGTCGGACCGGTCAGCTTTCCGTACCACGCCGCGCCCGCTTGCAAACGGCTGCTGTGCGCGGAAAAGAGCCAGATGATCCGGCCTCCCCAGCAAAATCCCGTAGCGGCGAGCCGGCTCGTATCGCCGCCGTCTTTCGCCGCCCATTCGACAGTGGCGTCGAGATCCTGCATCACCTGTGCATCGGGTACGCGCGCGACGATCTTGCGGATCTCTTCAATTTCCGTTAGGTGGGCGACGTCGCCTTCACGGGCGTAGAGATAAGGCGCAACCGCGAGGTAGCCGTCTTTTGCCAGCCGCCGGCAGAGGTCTTTAATGTGTTCGTGGATGCCGAAGATTTCCTGAATCACGAGGACCGTTGGGAACGACGCCCCACTATCCGGTTTGGCGCGATAAGCGGGAATCCGCAAATCGCCTGTGGGAATCTCGACCTCCCCTGCGGTCAGCCCATTGATGTTCGTCGTGATCGCGCTCGCGGTGATGGGCATCACAGCGGCGGCGAACCCTTCAGGAAGTCTCGATACCAACTGATTCGGTGTCATTATCGACGCCATTCTAACAGTAGCGAAGCCGCGTCCAGCGCTTCGCCAGGCGTCATGTTGTCGGCGTCTACGACCTGAATCTCTCCGCTGCCGGAAGGCGCCCAGCGTCGCCGGAAGCGCTCAGACGGGGCTCCCGCGAAAAATGTAACGAGTGGGACGCCGCAGGCGGCCGCCGCATGTTGACCCGCTGAATCGTAGCCTGCGTAAAAGTCGGATTGTGCGATCAGAGAGGCGAAGCCGGCGAACGATCCTTCCCAGAACCGGATGCGGTCAGCGCAGCCTGAGGCGGCCGATGCCGCGGTCACTCGCGAGGCTTCTTCGCCACCGGCTCCCCGGTCGATCCAGACGGTGCGAAACCTGTCGCCGACAGCCCGGATGAGGCCGGCCTCGAACTCGCCGCCAATTCGTTTCGAATCGTTCTCCCCGACGCCCAGGCTGATGGCCGCGTTTGGCGCGTCACCCTTCGCCATGATGCGGCAGGGTGCGATGTATGCCTCTCCGGCTTCACAAAAAGTGTCATTCACCCAGTTCTGCGTGAGCGTGGTGAGATTGGCGTCGGAACCGGCGCTGCGGCTGGGGAAATGAAAATAGCGTTCAGCCTCGCACACCGGGACCATGCCCAGTTGAGTCATTCGCGAATCGGGGTCGATGACGATGCTGTTGGGGCCTTTGAGCTGCTGGCTGAGGCGATGGGCAAATTCGATTCGTTCGTTGACAGTGCCGGAGCGAGGATAGTCGGCCTCGATATGCGAAATTCGCGGATCCGCCGCATAAAGCTCGGCACACTTGCGATTCGCCACCAGGGCGATCCTGGATTCGGGAAAGCGGCGCTTTAACGCGGCCAGAATTACACTCGTAATCTTGATGTCGGCCCCGAGCGTCACGCGAGAAAGTACATGGATTGTTTCGACGAAGGTGGGCATCACTGGCCGCGGCCGCGGCGAGTGTGGAATCCACGCCGTCATCAGATCTTCGTAAGCCGCGGCATCGGCTGCGTCGAAGGAATCGGACAGAGCCTCAACGATCACGCGGAAGAAATCGGTCGGCTGCTCCTGGCCGATTTGCCGCACTAAAGCAGCAGGCAGTCGCTCGCCGCGCCGGATCGCCGCCAGCGCTTCGCTACACGAAATACTTGCCGACAATCGGTTCCAGCTTCTGAATGGTGGCCTGCGGCACGACCGCGCGGTCGGTGATCAGCGCATGCCGCAGTGCCGAACCGCATTTGCAGGCTCGCTCGGTCGGCATATTCTTCACCGCGAGGGCAATCACCTGGCAGGCGTTCGCGGCATTCTGCTGCAGCACGCGGATAATGTCCGTCACTTCAACCGCATCGTGATCCGCATGCCAGCAGTCGTAATCGGTCACCATCGCGATGGTTACATAGCAGATCTCGGCCTCGCGCGCGAGCTTGGCTTCCTGCAGGTTCGTCATCCCGATGACGTCCATGCCCCATGACCGGTAGATATTGGACTCGGCCTTCGTCGAAAATGCCGGACCCTCCATGCAGATGTACGTGCCGCCGCGCTTCACAGTGACGGATGCCGCGCGGCAGGCTGCTTCGGCGGTATCGGAGAGCTGCGGACAGACCGGGTCCGCGAAACTGACATGGGCAACCAAACCATCCCCGAAGAAAGTCGAGATGCGCCCGCGCGTACGATCGAAAAACTGATCGGGGATCACGAAATCGAGCGGCTTGTGCTCTTCTTTCAGCGATCCGACGGCGCTGAGCGAGAGAATGCG
>DATAZF010000128.1:0-4322 GCA_036272235.1 Bryobacteraceae bacterium
GCTATACCTCCGGCCCGAGGCGCCCACCTCCCAAAAATCGGGCAGAGTCATGTTCTCGAAATCCGCCCTGGTTGTGCCATGCTCGGGCCGATGAAATATGGGTTCCCGGCCGGCGAGTTCCTCGAGGATGGCGGCGAGTTCGGGAGCGGTCGTGCGGTCGGGTTCCATCGGGCTCTTACTCCAATTGATCACATTAAAACAGCCGCGGCTCACCGCCTGTTACAATTCCCGGATTGCGGCGACATCCGGCGGTCCCTTACGTCCTGCCTTTCCTGATCTTCATCGGTCTGTTGGCGCTTCAGCAGCTCGTTACCGTTCCCGCATGGCTTCGGTTCGCGCTGGCAATAACGGCAATTCTCGCAGTGTCGAGAGCCCCGCTGCGAGGCGGACCATCGAAGCCGCTCCTCAGCATTCTCGTCGGCATCGCCGTGTTCGTCATCTGGGTGGCGCCGGATAAGATCGCTCCTTCGTGGCATCACCTGTTCCCCTTCGACAACGCAATTGTTGGACACCCCGCGGGAAACACGCCGCCCGCATCGAAGACCGACCCTATCTTCCTTCTTTTCCGGATTGCGATCACGGCGATCGCTGTGCCGGTCCTCGAAGAGCTGTTCTGGCGTGGCTGGCTGATGCGCTGGCTCATCGATTCGAAGAATTTTGAAAACGTGCCGCTCGGAACGTACGCGCCAACGGCGTTCTGGTTGACTGCGCTGCTCTTCGCCTCCGAGCACGGATCGTTCTGGGACGTAGGGCTCGCCGCAGGCATTGTCTACAACTGGTGGATGGTTCGTACACGCAACCTGTGGGACTGCATCATTGCCCACGCGGTGACAAATGCCATTCTCGCGGCTTACGTGATCGGTGCGGGACAATGGCAGTACTGGCTCTGAACGAGCCACGAAAAATCGTTAGCCGCGGATAAACGCAGATGAACGCAGATAAATCGAAAGGCTCTTTGTCGTATCAGCGTTCATCTGTGTTTATCTGCGGCCGAAAGTATTTGCTTCGTCCCGCATGATTCAACTCAGCGCCGCCGGAAAACGCTTCGGCCCCAAAATCCTCTTTGAAGATCTCAACTGGCTGATAACGCCGAAAGAGCGCGTCGGTATCGTCGGCGCCAACGGAACCGGCAAATCGACGCTCCTCAAAGCTCTCGCCGGAATAGAAAGCCTCGACTACGGCTCCGTCAACGTGATGAAAGGCATCCGCGCCGGGTACCTCCCGCAGGATGGCATTACGCTCAGCGGACGCACTGTATTCGACGAATGCCTCGGCGTCTTCGCAGAGATCCACGCTCTTGAGGCCGAACAGCAGGATCTTGCCCACCGCATGTCGGAACTCGATCAGGCGGCGCCCGAGTACCAGCAGATCGCCGAACGTTATCACCACGTGCAATCCGAATTCACCGCGCGGAACGGCTACAACATCGAATCCCGCGTCGGCGCCGTTCTCACCGGCCTCGGCTTTCGCCGCGAAGACTGGCCGCGCCGCGTGGAAGAGTTCTCCGGCGGCTGGCAGATGCGGATCGCGCTGGCGAAGCTACTGCTCGAAGAGCCGAATCTGCTGCTGCTCGACGAGCCAACGAACCATCTCGACCTCGAAGCGCGAAACTGGCTGGAATCCTATCTCGAGACTTATCCGAATGCCTTTGTGCTGATCTCGCACGACCGCTTTTTTCTCGATGTCACCGTCTCGCGCATCGCCGAGATCTGGAACAAGCGCGTCTACTTCTACACGGGCGGCTACTCGAAATACGAGCAGCAGAAGACCGAGCGCCGTACACAACTGGAAGCGGCGTATGCGAATCAACGCGACCGCATCGAACAACTCGAAGCCTTCATCAATCGTTTTCGCTATCAGGCCACGAAAGCCAAACAGGTCCAAAGCCGTATCAAGGAACTGGAAAAGATCGAGCGCATCGAGGTTCCGCCGGATGAAAAGACCATTCATTTCCGATTTCCACAGCCGAAGCCCAGCGGACGCATCGTAGCGGAGTTCCGCGACGTTTCGAAAAGCTACGGCGAGAAACATGTGTTTTCGGACGCATCGTTCTCGATCGAGCGGGGCGACCGGATCGCGCTGGTCGGTATCAACGGGGCGGGGAAGTCGACGCTGATCAAGCTGCTCTCAGGCGAAGAGCCCATTTCGACCGGCGAGTTTATTACCGGGCACAACGTGGCGACCGATTATTTCGCGCAGGATCAGTACAAAGTCCTTGACGTGGAATCCACCATCATCGACGATCTTGCAACAGTCGCGCCGCGTTCGAATAACACCGAACTCCGCAGCATCCTCGGGTGCTTTCTGTTTTCAGAAGACGACGTATTCAAACGGATCGGCGTTCTTTCCGGAGGCGAACGGAATCGTTACGCGCTGGCGCGTATGCTGATGATGCCCGGCAACTTTCTCCTGCTCGACGAGCCGACCAACCATCTCGACATGCGCGCGAAGGACGTGCTGCTGACAGCGTTGCAGGAATTCAACGGCACCGTCGTGTTTGTCTCACACGACCGCTACTTCATCGATAAACTGGCTACGCGCGTGATCGAAGTTGCCGACGGACTCGTGCACGTTTTCCCCGGCAACTACGAGGATTATCTCTGGCGGAAAAACGGTGGCGGCGAGTTGGCTGTCGTGACTTCCGCCGCGCCGAAAAAGCCTTCCGCGCCCGCGCCAAAACCCGCGACGGCTGCGCCCGCGACGACGGCCGCTGCCGAGAAAGACGACAAGCAGCGGCGATTGAATCCCATCAAGCTTCGCCAGATGAAGCAGCGGCAGCGCTCGATCGAAGACGAAATCACGCGCCTCGAAGTTGAAATCGCCGATTTCGAACACGCGCTCTCCACCTTTCAAAGCGCCGAAATGAGTATCGAAATCGCCGGTATGCTCGAATCGCGCCGTGAAGACATGAAGAGTCTGCTCGCCGAGTGGGAAGAAGTCTCGACAATTCTGGAGGCCAACAGATGAAACTCTACCTTTCCGAACAGGATGTTCTCGCATGCCTTCCGATGTCTAAGGCCGTCGAGCTTGTAGAACAAGCGTTTCGCCAGCTCGCGGACGGCAGCACGATCAATCATCCGCGGCGCCGCGTCATCCTGCCCACAGGTTCGGTCCTTCACTACATGGCCGCCGGAACGCCTGGCTACTTCGGCCTCAAAGCATATTCCGTCAACGCGAAAACCGGCGCGCACTTCGAAGTGTTGCTTTACAGCGCCGCTGACGGACTCCCGCTGGCAACTCTCGAAGCCAACCATCTTGGACAGATCCGCACCGGCGCCGCCAGTGGAGTCGGCACGAAGCATCTGGCGCGCGAGGACGCCACTGTGGCTGCGATCATCGGCAGTGGATTTCAGGCAGAGACCCAGCTGGAGGCGATCGCCAATGTGCGCACGCTTCGCGAAGTTCGTGTCTGGAGCCGAAAGCAGGAACGCCGCAAGGACTTCGCCCGCCGCTGCGCCGCCAAATTCAACCTGAACGTGAAGGCCGCCGGGACAGCGCGTGAGTGCGTTGAACATGCCGACATTGTGGTGACCGCCACCAACTCGAAGGAACCGGTCATCGAGAGCGAATGGATATCGCCCGGCACACATATCAACGCCGCCGGATCGAACTGGGCCCAGAGACGCGAGCTTCCCACGGGATTGATTTGCGATCGCCGCGCGCTGGTTGCCGTCGACTCCGTCGAAGTGGGAAAGATTGAATCGGGAGATCTGCTGATCCCGCAGCACGAGCGCGGCCTCGCCTCCCTTCCTGCCATCGAACTGTCTGAGATCATAGCGGGAAAATGCCCTGGTCGCGGCAGCCAGGACCAGATCACAGTTTTCAAATCGAATGGACTTGCCGCGGAAGACATAGCCGTCGCTGGCTATATATACGAAGAAGCCTCAAGACGCGGACTGGGGCAAAAGCACTGAGGCGAAATCAAGCGCACAGGCCGAAGGCCGTTGTGCGCGGAGCGAAATCGAGCGCACAGGCCGGAGGGCCGTTGTGCGCGAAAACGAAATCAAGCGCACAGGCCGGAGGGCCGTTGTGCGCGGAAGCGAAATCCAGCCGCTCTATTCCTGCGCGGGCATTTGCTGCTCGACGTCCCGCCATGCGCTGATCTTCAACCGGCGGCATACCCAGCACAACTGCTCCGCTGCGCCTGCCGGTGTTTCAGCGGCGCACACTACGCACTTGCCAGGGGCCTTGCTGCGATCGGTCACTACTGAACGCCTCGCGCTCTCGAGAATCTCGCGCGAGATCACCGGTTCGGGTTTGGCCTGCGGTTTGCGTTTCATATCCTGACTCCACTATGTCAAATGCCGGTACGCGGAAACAAC
>DATAZF010000129.1:0-30324 GCA_036272235.1 Bryobacteraceae bacterium
CTTCAATTGCGGCAACGAGATCGAGATAATCGGCAGAATTCTCCACGGGCGGCATGAAGATATGAAGCTTGCCCTGGCGGGACTCGACGCAGAGCGCGGGGCGCGACACCCAGCTCGACGAATGACCTCGCTGCGGTCTCGCCGGGTTGTCTGGAGAGCGTTCGGCGAACGGCTGCGCAGGCTCACCGAATTCAAACAAATCCATGCGATGCATCTGCTCCGGCAAAGGAAGCGCTTCGCGCTCGCGAAACGGATCGGGTTCAAACTTCCATTCGACGTCAGCCGCACGTGTCCACGGCAGTGAGTCAAGCGGCAGGCGGTAACCCATTGGCGAATCGCCGGGAATGAGAAAGAGATGCTTCGGCCGCACGAACCAGGGCTGGCTCGTCCACTCACGCCCGGTCTCGAACATCATGCGGCGTAACGGCAGGACGTAACCGATCGCCTCGCCGATGCCCTGTTCGAAAACGCGGGCCATCTGGGCGCGTTCAGTCGGATCCTCAAGCTTCGAATCGAGAGGATCGACATTTTCCGGCAGCTTGCGTTCGCGCCAGAGATAGTAAAAGACATCCTCATGGCCCGGCATGATGTACCGCGAGTCCACTTCCAGACGGCGGGTCAAGGCTTCAAGGAACACTTTGGCGTGCCGTGTAGTGAAAGCATAGTCGCGACCGTCCTCCGCGATCAGCGACTCGTCGCGCCAGACAGGAACGCCGTCCTTCCGCCAATAACAGCCGAGCGCCCAGCGAGGAAGAAGTTCTCCGGGATACCATTTCCCCTGTCCGAAGTGCGGCAATGCACCGGAAGCGAAGTGGTCACGCATCTTTGAGAAAAGCGTGACTGCCAGCTCGCGTTTTTTCGGGCCCAGGGCGAGGTGGTGCCATTCCGGTCCGTCAGGATCGTCGATCGAAACAAAGGTGGGCTCGCCGCCCATCGTCAGGCGAACGTCTTCCCGGGCGAGATCGGCCTCCACCTTGTCGCCCAGCGAGAGAATTGAACACCATTGCTCTTCCGTGTAAGGCCGAGTGACGCGGGGAGTCTCGACGATGCGCGTCAGCGTCATTTCGTAACGGAAGTCTGTTTCGCAGGGGTCGAGATCTCCGCTGATCGGCGCTGCCGCACCCGGATCGGCCGTGCAGGCGAGCGGAATGTGGCCTTCCCCGGCGAACATGCCGGAGGTCGGGTCGAGTCCGACCCACCCGGCGCCCGGCAGATAGACTTCAGCCCAGGCGTGCAGGTCAGTGAAATCGGCCGCCGGCCCGCTGGGTCCGTCAAGCGCTTTGATGTCGGGGGTGAGCTGGATGAGGTATCCGGAGACAAAACGTGCGGCCAGTCCGAGGTGCCGGAGGACCTGAACCATCAACCATGCGGAGTCGCGGCACGATCCCGTTTCCAGACCGAGTGTTTCCTCGCAGGTCTGGACGCCCGGCTCCATGCGGATCACATAGCCGACGCTCTTGTGCATTTGCTGATTGAGAGCCACAAGAAAGTCGATGGTGCGTGCATCATGCCGAGGCACCTCACCCAGGAACGCCGCCAGCTTCGGCCCCATGACGACGGCCTCAAGGGACGGCTTAAGATCACGCGCCAGCTCGGGCTCATAGCTGAAAGGAAAGTGATCCGCAGCGGGTTCGAGAAAAAAATCGAACGGATTGAACACCGCCATTTCGGCAATCAGATCGACTTCAACAAACAGCCTGTCAGTGGGCTCGGGGAATACGAGGCGCGCGAGGAAGTTGCCCTGGGGATCCTGCTGCCAGTTGATGAAATGCTTTTCGGGCTCAACCTTCAGCGAATAGCTGAGGACCGGGACCCGGGAGTGGACGGCAGGTCGCAACCGAATCACGTGCGGGCCCAGCGTAACCGGGCGGTCGTAGCGGTAGTACGTCTTGTGATTCAGCGCAACATGAATCGCCATAAGCGTCAGTATTATCGGGTTCGGCGTCTTGCAACGCGGGAAGAGGCCGCGACAAAGTCCCGGTCAAAGATCCGGGCAAGTATCGGTTACACGAGCGTAGCATGCGATAAGTCGACGCAAACTGTAAATGGTGCGGCCGAGGGCCGAACAAAGTTCTGCCTGGGCTCGGTTGTAGACTGGCGCCCGGTCGTTTCGTCAACGATCGCCTCGACGTCCCAATTGTGCCTGACAAAGTTGTGCGAGCCTCGACGATTGACCGAAAGGTCGTCGGCGTCGCGCCCACGCCGCTCGCGCAATGGATCAGTAACCGTTCAGACGACAGGCGCTGTTTTGAGCAAGGATGATCAGCTCGTCTGCTGGATCGTCTTAGTGGGCCATTGGGCCTCGATCGCGCTTCCGATCGAACGCAACTGTGTTTGAGCTACCGCCCGGCGAGGGTCGATTTCACATTGCCTTTGATCAGATCGTCGAGCTCATAGAGACGCCCATTGGCGATCACCCGCTTGACCTTGTGAGCATTCGCGATGTTTTCGAGCGGGTTGCCGTCGACAATCACGATATCGGCGAGTTTACCCGGCTCGATGCTGCCAGCATCGAGGTTCAGCGCTTCGGCAGCATTGACGGTGGCCGCTTTGAGCGCCTCGTACGGTGTCATACCGGCCATTACGTAGCCCTCGAGTTCGCCATGAAGGTCGAAGGCGTTCGGTTCATCCGTGCCCGCAATGATCTTCGCTCCGGCGTGCATCGCGTCGATGATCATTTTGGCGCTGCCGGTTCCATTTCCTCCGCCGCCGCGTCCGCCGCGGCCTCCTCCCACCCCGGTAGCCTGCCGCCGCAGCCATTCCGGGTAGAGGTTGAAACGCGGGTCGGTCTTCATCGCCGGCTCATCCGCCAGAAGCTTTTGTGTTCCCGGTCCGGTAGCCATGGGGGTAAAGTACCTCTGGGACTTACCGAAAAGCTGGATCACGTCTTCGTAACTGCTCTGCAGCGTCGCTTGTTTCGGTGAGTAACCGCGACGGCTTGTAGCGGCAGTATGTTCGGTCCCATCGACTCCAACAAACGCGGCGGGATAAATCTCATGCGTCGTGACGGGAACGCCGATGCTGTGCGCAAACTCGACCATGCGTTTCTGCTGCAGGTCGGGAAGTCGGACATAACTCTTGATCAGATCGTGCTGGAGCACTTTCGCCAGTTGCAACTCCATCTCGAAGTGCGCGGGGCTTGAGATCGCGATCCCCATCTTGTAATAAACGCGGCCCCACTCCATTAAATAGCCGGTGCCGAAGATACGAGGACCCGGCCGCACGCCCGATTCATTCGCCTCACGATCTTCAACAATCTCGTAAGGCGTGTCTCCCGGGCAGCGAACGGTTGTGACTCCGAAAGCCAGCCACGCGCGATGTTCCGCCTCTCCAAGATCCTTCGTCAAATGGGAGTGAGACTCGATCAAGCCCGGCATCACCGTCAGGTTCGTGGCATCGACAACCTGCGTTCCTGCCGGCACGGTTGCCGAATGTGGGCCTACGCTTTTGATGCGGTTCCCTTCAATGACAATATCGACATCCGTGCGCGCCGTCTGACTCTTGCCGTCAACCAGTCGGCCCGCGTGGACCACAATCCGGCCTTTGGGAATGGAAGGCGTGTACTTCAGGTCAAGCGGAATCTCATGCGTTTCGCCGCTCAGAATGTCGATGGTTTTCAGTTTGTCCATCGACTGGTACAGGATGTGTTCGGAATCGCCCTGCCAGCTTGGCGCATAAGCGATCTCGCTGGTGATGTGCCGCGGAGGCCCGAGGGGCTCTCCGGTTTTCGACACAGGCCACACCGCCAGCACGCCTTCATAAATCGCGGCCATCTTCGTACCGTCGGGAGACCAGACAGGGCCGCAGAAGCCCCGCGAATCAATCGAGAGATTGGGGATCGGAGTGAACCACTTATCGCCGCTGTTACCCGCGCCGTTCTCCGCAGACATGGTCAGCACCTGATTCGTGCCCTCCCGGAAGCTCTTCGAATACGGTGAGACCATAGTGAGCGCGATGCGCTTGCCGTCGGGCGACCACGTCGGCATGCCGGGACCGAAAAGGGACTCGTGGATCTTGGTGACTTTGCCCGTCGCCACGTCAACCACCGAAATGGAGGCGGCGCGCCACATCGCGTCCACATCGAAAAACGCGATGCGCTTACCATCGGGGGACCACGAGGCACCCTGCGGCTGCGTCGACATATTCGTAAGTTGCCGCTCCTGGCCGGTCGCCATGTCGCGGAGCCAAAGCTGTAGCAGGTTGCCTCCCTTGTCCGACGAGTAGGCCAGTTGATTGCCGTCCGGCGACCACGCCGGATCCGTGTCCAGGTATCTGTCTTTCGTGATGTTCTCGGGCTTGCCCCCGACCGTCATGACATAGATGTCGCCAACCGCCGCGAAGGCGATTTTCTTTCCGTCCGGTGAAATCACGGGCCTGACAATACCGAGGGCCTGGCGTGGCGTGGTGGAATCAAAATCGCGTTTGCGCCGCGTGTAAGTTGCCGCGGCGCGCGTGACAGCCATTGTGGCCTTGAAATCGACAGTCTGCATCGAGCCTTTGAGCGACCGGCGTCGAATCTTTCCATCGGAGACGTAGTAAAAGTCGTCAGGCGAAGCCCATGACACGCGGAAGTTGAAGGCATTCTCCGTACCGGTGAGCGGGTGGCCGTCGAGCTCGAGCCGGCTGACATTCGGCGACGCTGCGTGATAAACGATCTTCCCCCCCGGGCTCCATGACGGGGCATCGATCGTTCCGGTTTGCGTGGATACCTTGCGCGTTTGGCCAGTGGTGTAGTTGACGGCCCACACCGCGTGAGCGCCTTCGCGCGTGGACGAAAACGCAATCTCCCGATCGTCCGGAGACCAGCTCGGCATGCGGTTTTCCGAAGCATCGCTGGTGATCTGCGTCAGACCGCCACCGGCGACATCAAGAACCCAGATGTTATAGCTGCTTCCGAGAGGGCTGCCGCGATCGGATGAAAAAGCGATCCGGGTGCCGTCGTGCGACCATGCCGGTTCGCGATCGTCGTACGGGCCCCATGTCAGCTTGTGTTGATTGCTTCCGTCGGGCGCGATCGCCCAAAGATCGTAGCCGCCGTCCAGGTACGCAAAGAAGGCAATCCACCTTCCGTCTGGTGACCAGACAGGCTGACGCGCATCTTCGAACAGTCCGGTAATTCGTTTCGCCGTCCCGCCCGACGAAGGCAGGGTCCAGATACTGCCCTGCATATCTATCGCGAGAGCGTCGCCATCCGGCGAGACGGCTACAGACATCGACGTTCCTTCACTTACGGTCACTTCAAGAGTGGGGGACGCTTTCACGCCTGTCTGCGCGCCGACGCGCCCGGCGCCCGGCAAAATCAGGCAGGCCGTAATCATTGCGGCCGCGATAACCCGGGTCTTTCGCTGGAAGCAAACTGTTTTCATGTACGGACTCCCAATCCTTTTCGCGAAACGTTGTGTGGCTCGGGACAGGGGGCCGAGAGAAAACTGCGGGGGTGGGTTGCAACCTGGAACTGCCTTATAGATTAGTAATGCGTTTCCGGCTTGTCAACCGGAATGATGAACGGGTGAACTGTCTCAGTCGCTTCCCCGAATCCGCAAAAATCACAGCCAAATTTAACGAAGCAAATTTAAAGAAGACTTGACGCCGTGTGGCTTTACGTTTACACTACGACCCAGTAGTCCTTCCCTGTTAGTGGCTGATTCCGTCATTTACCACTAATCGACTTCAGCATCCAGTCAGCACTTAGCCTCGTCGCGGGCGATTTTCGCGCGGCAGTACCGCGCTATCTCAACCGACATCACTGGAGGCATCTGCAGCTAAATGGCTGAAACTCTTCGCATCACAGCTCGCATTGTTAAAGCTCTAAGTTACTCAGGCTTATATCTCTTCGCCACTGTTGTTTGCTTCCCCCTGTCTGCGCAGCAGACCGGAATCAGCGGAGGAGTGAGCGATCCCTCCGGCGCCACAGTAGCCAGCGCAAAGGTGTCGATAACCGGTGAGGACGGCACGAAAGCGACCACGCTGACAAATACCGGCGGTCTCTACCAGTTTCCGGGCCTGCGCGCGGGAAACTACCGGCTGCGCATGGAAGCTCCCGGTTTCACGCCGGCGGAGCGCACGATCACGCTTCTCGTCGGCCAGACCGCGACCGTCGACGTGGCCATGCAGTTGTCGGAAACCTCGTCGGCTGTCAACGTTGAAGCGGCGGCCAACGCCGTGGACACATCCAACTCAAACGTCGCCGGCGAGGTCAGCCCCACCGAGATGTCAAAGATCCCGTTGAATGGGCGTAACTATTTGCAGCTCGCGATGATGGTGCCTGGTATCACCAGCAACGACGTGCAGAACTCGCCTTTGGGTTCAACCGACAGCGGTAAGTTTCAGATCAACGTCGACGGCCAACAGGTCACTCAGAACGCCGCGGGCACTGGCTTTGGTCAACCTATCCTCAGTGACGACGCCATAGATCAGTACCAGATCATTACCAACCGGTTCGACGCCACCATGGGACGGGCCTCGCGGTTACAGGTAATTGTCCAGACGAAGTCCGGCACGAACTCCTTCCATGGCACATTGTTCGGATACTTCCGCAACAGCGCTTTTAATGCTTCCGATTCCGTGGCTCACACCGTACTCCCGTTCTCTGACCAGCAGTTCGGCGGCACGGTCGGTGGTCCAATTCTGAAAAACAAGCTGTTCTTTTTCTTCTCGTTCGAAGGCGAGCGCCAGCCGAGCACATCCGTCGATTCTCCGACCAGCTATTTCGACACGTCCGGCAAGCAGATCACGTTAACCTTCCCCAACCTCTACACCACCCGCGCGTATCTGCTCCACATGGACTATCAGATCAACAACAATCAGCATCTCGGAGTAAGGGCCTCGGGCTCTACATGGGGTGTCCCGGTAAACGGCGTGGCCGGAAACGCTTCGCCACAGGGCGAATACTCAGCGACGCGGAAATTCTACGCCGTAACGGGAACATGGAATTGGACGATTAAGCCCACGCTCGTGAACGAGCTGAAGATCGGCTTCAACCACTTTGACTGGTCGTACTCGCCCTTGTTGCTCACCCAGGGATTTCAGGGCCTGGACGGCGGTAGTTGGGGCGCGCCCTATAACTACCCTGAGGTATTCAGCCAGAATGCCACCCAGTTCCGGGACGACCTGTTTTGGCTGAAAGGCGACCACAGCTTTAAATTCGGCGCCGATTATCAGCACCTTCCTTATTCGGGCAACTTCGGGCAATACGTCCGCGGAGTCGCGACCGGTTTCAATCCCGGCGTGACCAGCATTCCTCTGATCAGTATTTTCCCGGTCTGGAACGATCCGAGCACCTGGAACCTTGCCCTTCTCAATCCCTATGTCACAACCTATGTTCAGGGATTCGGCAACTTTCTCTACAACATTCCGACCAACAACGTGGGAGCCTGGGTGCAGGATGACTGGAAAGTGAGCAAGAAGCTCACGCTGAATCTGGGACTTCGCTATGACAACGACCTGGGCATTTTTAATCCCGATCTGCACCTGACCGGGCCGGGCGCGCCGGAGACGCCGCACTACAACCAGAATTACCTGTTCCAGCCGCGTCTCGGATTTGTCTATGATCTCACTGGCTCGCGCAAGACGGTCATTCGCGGAGGGGCCGGTATCTTCTACGCGGATATTCAGGCCAACCAAACCATCGACGGTCAGATCTTCAACGGTCAGACGACCCTTTCTCCTTCACTCTCTCCGACGGCCGCCAAACCGATCAACCTGATGGCGACGCCCAATCCGTTCGGCTATACGGGGGATCAGTTTCTTTCCGGACAGGCGCCCACCAGCATACAGAGCATTCAGCCGCTCGGGCCGGGAATCCGTACACCCTACTCGCTCCAGATCAGCGGAGGCGTGGAGCGTCAGTTTCCGAAGAACTGGACTGCGTCGGCCGATTTCGTCCATTTCCGCATCTACCACGACTGGCTGCGCGACGATGCCAATCTGTATGAGAATCTGGCCACCGGCTACGCCCAAAACCCGTCCACGTTTGGCCGTCCGGACGCCTATTACTCCAACATCAAGAATTTCACGACTCCCGACGCCGCGGGATCTATCTATAACGCATTGCTGGTTTCGATCAGTCACCGGTTTTCGCAAAATTTCTCGGCACAGGCCGCTTACACTCTTTCGCATTTAAAAGACTCGACGACGGGCCCATTCTCCTATCCCAACAACCCGTTCAATCTGGCGGCTGAATGGGCGGTTTCGCCTGACAATCAGGCCAATACGCTCACGCTGGCCGGGACTTATCTCGTGAAATGGGGAATTACTCTCAGCGGTCAGCTTCACTACGGATCGGGCCAGAACTTTAACGCATCGTCCAGCGTGACGCCACTAGGGCTCTCCGGGGTTGTCAGCAATCGACTGGTGCCTGCCGCCACAACGACGTATGTGAATCCGTCCTGCATAAGCGCCGCGTCGAATTTTTCCGGCGAGAATGTCCTTTCCCGCGACTGCTTTGTGGGGAATCCGATTATGAGGGTGGATCTTCGACTCTCGAAGACATTCACTCTGAAAGAACGGTTTCGCTTCATCCCGATCGTTGAAGCCTTCAACCTCTTCAATCATTCCAACTTTGGGAGCTACCAGACCACGGCTAACGTTTCGACCTTCGGCGTGCCGGCTCAGGTAACCACAATCGGCGACCTTACCTACCAGGCGCGTATGTTGCAATTTGCCGGACGGTTTGAATTCTAAACAGGAGACCTCCGTGGTAATGCGAACCGTGTTGTTGCTGGCTGTCGGTGCTGCCGCCTTACACGCTGCGGCGAAACAGACGGCGTGGCTGGATCTGGTCGCGCCAGTGATCACGCCGGCCGAGAAAAAAACCTGGCTTGCGCTCGGTTCCGACGAGCGCCCGGGATTCGAAAAGGAGTTTTGGTCCAATAAGGCCGTCACCGCCGAAGAATACGCCGAACGGGTCGCCTACGTTGATGCGAAATTCGGTTCCACGAAACTGGGATCGGGCGCGAACACGGATCAGGGCCGGGTCTATCTCGCGCTGGGAGCGCCAAACAGAATTACCCGCCTTGGCGGATCGCGGATTTTCTGGCCCGCGGAGATCTGGTACTACTCGATCGTCCCGGGCGTCATCAATACCGAAGTGCGGCTGCTGTTCTTTCAGAATCGCGGTACGGGCTTCCTGAAGCTATACTCCCCGACGACAGACACCTTCCGTGCCCTCCTGATTCCGCAGGCTTCCGTCATGGATACGTTCGGTCCGAACGAGGACTTCAGCGAGCAGCAGCTGCGCAACATTCTAAAAGCGCCTCCGGCTGAAGACGAAATCATTTCCGCTGCGATGAGTGTGGCGACCGGCGTTCAGCACATGGGGAACGATGAAATTATCGGCCGCTTGTCATCGCCGTCTTACATGCTGGGGCGCCAGATGAAAACGGAGGTCACCTCCCGGCTGATCACCGGTCATCCGGAGTTGAACACGATCAGGACGGTTTCCGCATTCGGTGGTTCGCAGGTTGATCTCAGTCTGGAAACGCAAGCGCGGCGCGAAGTCGCCATCGAGGTGTTCGAAGGCGCCACTCTCATTTATCAGAACCAGTTGCATCTGTCCTTTCCGGAGCCCAGACCGATCGTCTATACGCATCGCCTCGATCTGCTCCCCGGGACTTATCGAGTAATGATTACCGTCGACCGAAAGCCCTGGCCCTATGAAGTGGAAGTCCCGCGGGAAATGGGCATGGGCGAGATCCGGCGAGTTACCGCCGATCGCGATGTGAGTGGACGATATACGCCGCTGGAATTCGATGGCCAGCAGTTTGAACTGGATGCGTACGGCGAGTCAGCCATCGTTCCTCTGCCCCACCCCGGAAAAGTTACATGGATGATCCGCCATGGTGGCGAGGTCCTGTGGCGTGGATCTTCCGAAGGGCAGGCGGTCGCGTCGATCGCATTGCCGGTGGGCAATGTTCCTCCAGGTTCTTACAAGCTGGAGGCGCTGATGGGCGATAACTCGACCCTGACCAACCTGGTGATTGGCAAGGGAGAAAAGTCGTCGAAATCCACGCTGGTTTCCTTTAATGCCAACCTTCATCCCGCTCGGCGATTCGCATTCGTCGGCCACCAGTGGTTGCTGAGAAATGGCTTTCCTGAAGCACGCGCCACTCTGAACGCCTCGCTCGCGAAAGGTATAACGGACGAGGCACGCATCGAATTGGCACGCATGGACGCTTTTGAAGGCAATCTCGATGCCGGCCGCGACGCGGCAGAGAGCATTCTGAAGCAACAGCCGAATAGTTTTGAAGCGCTGACAGTCCTGGCCTATATCGAAGCCCGTTTCCAGGATTACCCTGTCGCGGCCGACCTTTATCGCCGGGCACTGGCGGTTCAGGATTCTCCAGCCGTGCGTGCCGCTTTATCGAAGATACCCGTCCAGTAACCATTTCGAGGAGAAAAAATGATCATCGGTCGCGCGCGTTTCACGTCCAAAGTCCTTCTCGTGCTGTTTGTTCTGCTGATTGCAGCGGCGGTCCCGGTCCCGACGGCATTCGGGCACGGCACCGAAGCTCGCTACTTTCAAATCCTCAACTGGAAGAGTGAGCACATCGCGAAGATTTTCGCCACGAACCAGCCGGAGCTTGAGGGTTCCTCCCATACCCCCGAGAACCTGGGCCGGGTCATAAACGTGGACGGCCGCTCGTGCCTCTACGGCGAGATTTTCGTGTTCGACGTCGATGACAGCTACGCCTTCGACATCGACGAGCCTGTCGAACTCAGTGTCACCTATCAGGCCAGCGTCACCACGCCCTTTGTAGTCGCCTATGACAAGAACGGCGGAACCGGAACAGGCCTCTTCCGGACGAATACGAACCACGACGAAAAGTTCCCCACGGCCAAATTCACGCTTGACCGCGCCCGTTTCGCAGGTGAAGCCGCACATCAGTCGGATTTCGCCATCTCAGCACCTGGCCACGGTGCGGTCGTCGTCTGCGATGTCCATCTTCAGCGCAGCTTCAAGACCAGGGCGCCCACCGGCTTCGGCACGATCAAGCTGTCTGTAAATGACAGCGCAACGGGCACGCTGCTCCCTTCGCGCGTTGGCATCTACGATTCCACCGGCCGCGCGCCGCTGCCTTCAGACAACGCTGTCATGCTGCAGCGCTTTGCTGATGACTTGCGGGTGATCGACGCCAACGCACGAACATTCTGGCCGAGCGAGAACCGCAAGATCTTCTATGTGGACGGCAACTATGAGGCTAAAGTCCCCATCGGCACCTACGAAGTCGTGGTCAGTCACGGCATCGAGTACAAGTTTTTCAAAAAGACCATCGAAGTCAGGAAGGACGAGGTTACCGACGTCTCCGCCAAAATGGAGCGCTGGGTCAATATGCCGGCCGAAGGATGGCGTTCCGGCGACGATCACGTTCACTTCACCCGCGACAACGTGAAGGACGATTCTATCTGGGCTTTTACCGCGGGAGAAGACGTCGACGTCGCGAACCTGCTGGAAATGGGTAACATCATCAAGGTTTATTTCGATCAGCCCACTGTGTGGGGGAAAGACGATCGTTACTTCCGCGACGGCCACTTCATCGTTTCCGGTCAGGAATCGCCGCGCACCGGCTTTTTCGGCCACGTGATCTTTCACAACATCAGCCACACCATTCACCTCCCGACCGACGAGTATTTCCAGTACGACAAAGTCTTCGAAGGTTTCAAGCAGGAAGGCTCAACCGTCGGCGGCTTCGCCCATATGGGTTGGGACGCGCGCGGCCGGATGCCTCTGCACATGCAGCGGGGTGTGGTCCTGACCGCCCCCACCGGCCTGCTTGATTTCATCGAGATCCTGCAAGGCGGACGGCTCGTTACGGACGCATGGTACCGTCTGCTGAACCTTGGAATGAAGATCAAGCCCGGCGCCGGCACCGACTGGCCTTACACCGACATTCCGGGTACGGTCCGCTACTACGTAAAAACCAAAGGTCCCAACTTCGACCTCGATACCTGGTATCGCGATTACCTCGAGGGCCGCACGTTCATCACCAACGGCCCGATGGTGGATCTCACCGTAAACGGCTCCGGTCTCGGCGAGGAGATTCACGTACCCCGCGGGACCAAACTCAAAATCGAGGCCAACGCTCGTCTCAACCCCGAGCTCGACAAGCTCGACAAGCTGGAACTGATCGTCTTGGGCGATAGCGTCAAAACGCAGGCGGCGGACGGCAATAGCGACCGCGTTGACATGAAGACTGAAATCACTGCCGACCACAGCATGTGGATCGCTGTGAAAGCCACGGGCAAGCGCCAGTCGCCGAACAAGACTACGGTCGCCCACGGCGCGCCCGTCTATGTCGTTGTCGGCGACGAACCCACCTGGAAGCGCGAGGCGGTTCCGGCCATCTGCCTTGAACTGCAGAAGGAACTGGCCGCCATGCTCACCGAGCCCTATGAGCAACCGGTTGTGGGTAACGAGCCTTGGGAAACGCGTACTGTCCTCGCGGAACAGTGGCTGCAGCAGCGCGCCCAGGTCCGCCCCGAGATTCTGAAAGCCGACGAAGGGTACAACCAGATTCTGGCCAAATGGAGCAAGTTCTCGGGCAAGCCCGCACCGGAGTCGCCTGTGACCGCGGCAGTCAAGACGAGCCAGCTGCCGACGGAGTAACGCTCGCCGGCAACCATGAAAGCGAGGTTCATCGTCTCAGGCGTAGTCTTTGCCGTTGTGCCGTGCGTCGCGCAACCTCCAGTGCAGAAGGTGCGCATCGTGTTCAACGCGCAGGTAGCCGGCCGACCGTTCGCTTGCGGTGCAACTTACGACAATATCGGCTCATCGCATGCTCAAGTCACACCTTTGGATCTTCGCTTCTTTGTCTCGCGGACCGAACTCCTGACCCCCGACGGCGCCGCTGTTGCTCTTTCCCTCGATCAGGACGGCATCTGGCAATATCGGAACCTCGCGCTGCTCGACTTCGAAGACGGCACAGCGAGTTGCCTCAACGGAAACGCCGGCATCAACAATCAGATCCTGGGGACCGTACCCGCCGGCAGATACACCGGCTTGCGGTTTCAGCTCGGAGTGCCGTTCGAACTCGATCACATCCCCGCCGCCACCGCGCCCTCCCCCCTCAACACCGCTGCCATGTTCTGGAGTTGGCAGGATGGCTTCAAATTTCTCAGGGTGGAAGTTGCAACGGTTGCTTCATCGCACCACGCCAACGGGTTTCCCATACATGTCGGCTCCACAGGATGCGCGGTGCTCGGCTTTGGCGACGCGCCAGCCGAAGAATGCGCGCATCCCAACCGTGCCACCGTTTCCTTCCGGACTTTTGACATTGACCACGATACGGTGGTCTTCGACCTGGCCAGGCTCCTGGCCGGCGCAGACCTCGAATCGCCCTCTCCTGTCCATAGCCCCGGTTGCATGTCGTTTTCCGGCACCGCAGCCTGCGTGGCTCCGATGCGCGCGCTTGGCCTGCCGTTCGACGGCGCGCCCGCGACCGAACAGAGCGTATTCACCCGCGGGGCAAGGCATTGACCCTGGGTCGCACCTTCCGCGCTCTTGCTGCATTCGGTAGTCTCGCCTTCCTTACGCTGCTCCCCGCCGCGCCACCGGACTTCAAATGGCCCAAACCCGAATGGGTCCCTGTCCCGCTCGTCCCGGAAGACAATCCAATGACCGACGCCAAAGTCCGGCTTGGCCGCTATCTCTTCTACGACCAGCGCCTCTCTCGTGATGGGTCCATGTCCTGCGCCACGTGTCATCACCAGGCCCGCGGTTTCACCGATGGCCAGCCAGTCCATGCCGGCGTCGACGGCTCGCTCGGCATCCGCAATGCGATGGCACTGACCAACGTCGCTTTTCTCTCCAGCTTTACGTGGGCGAATCCCAAAGTCACAACGCTCGAAAAGCAAGTGATGATTCCGCTCTTCTCCGACCACCCGCTGGAAATGGGGATGCAGGGCCGCGAGAAACAGCTCACCGAAGAGCTCGGGCGCGACGACAGTTATCGCCAGATGTTCACCGAAGCTTTTCCCACGCAGAAAGGCGAAATATCGCTGGATACGATCGCCAAAGCCATCGCCTGTTTCGAGCGAACCCTGCTGTCGTTCAACTCGCCTTACGATCGCTTCCTGCGGGGCGATAAAGACGCGCTCTCGGCGTCGGCCAGGCGTGGCGGCAGTTTGTTCTTCGGCGAACGTCTCGAGTGCTATCACTGCCACGGCGGGCTCAACTTCACGGACAACAACATCCAGCAAGGTCAGGCTTTCCCCGAGTACGGCTTCCACAATACCGGTCTCTACAACGAGGACGGCAACGGCGCCTACAAGAAATGGGACCACGGCCTCCGCGATGTCACCGACCGCGCGGACGACGAAGGCCGCTTCCGCACGCCCACGCTGCGCAATGTGGCCCTGTCCGCGCCGTATATGCACGACGGCTCGATTGCGACGCTCGAGGACGTCATCCGCAAACACTACGCGCTGATGGGCCGGGCCGGCTCAACCCCCGACGGACCCAGTCCGCTGCGCGATCAATACGTCATCGGATTTAATCTCGCTGATAGCGAAGTCGAAGACGTGGTGGCTTTCCTCAACAGCCTCACGGACGAGGATTTTATCCGCAACCCATCTTTCTCCGACCCGCGCGCCAAAAAATCGAAATAGTGGTTTCTTCGGTACGGCGGAGCCTTGCGTGATCCGCGTTTGAACAAAGGACTATGGCAGATAGCTCGACGTCCCGCCGGCCGCCGGAATGTAGGCGTTTGTCGTGTAATCCATCACCATGCGGTCGGCGCTGAATCGCCATCCCAGCGTGCGGATCATCCGCTTCATGCGGCGGATCCAGCCGCGCGGAAGCCCGTCGGCGTCCCGATTATAGTAAAGCGGTATCGCTTCGTCGCGCAGCACGCGATACAAATCGTCGGAGTCGCGCGTGTCGTGCACGTCCATATTGGTATGCGTGCGGCCCGTCCCAATGCCGAATCCGTTCAGGCCGTCATAAGCCTCCACCCACCACCCGTCGAGCACCGAGAGATTCAGACCACCGTTCAAGATCACCTTCTGACCGCTGGTGCCGGACGCCTCCAGAGGACGTCGAGGATTGTTGAGCCATACATCCACGCCCTGAACAAAGTGCCGTCCGACGTTGATGTCGTAATCCTCCACAAACACGAATTTGTCCGAGAACTTGCGATCGCGCATCAACTGGGCGATCTGCTGCAGCACGCGCTTGCCCGGCTCGTCGTGTGGATGCGCCTTGCCTGCAAACACAAACTGCACCGGGCGGCGCGGATCGTTCACCATGGCCGCCAGACGCTCGATATCCGCCAGCAGAAGATTAGCGCGCTTGTAGGTGGCAAAGCGGCGCGCAAAGCCAATAGTCAGCGCGTCGGGGCTCAGAATGCGCTCCAGCCGATGATATTCCTCGGCCGGCTCTCCGCGTCGCCGGGCCTGCGCGACGGCGCGACGGCGTACAAATTCGATGAGCCGCGACTTCAGGATGAGATGCGTCTCCCAAAGCTCGCCGTCGTCAACCTTACCGATGTCTTCCCATATATGCGATTCGCCGCCATGCTCCTGCCAGCCCGCCCCCAGATTCCGCTCATAAAGCTGGACCATCTGAGGCGCGAGCCAGCTCGGCACGTGAATGCCGTTGGTAATATGCCCGATCGGCACCTCTTCTTCGGACTTGCCGGGAAAGAGGCTCGTCCACATCGCTCGCGAAACCTCGCCATGCAGCGCCGAGACCGCGTTCGCGCGGCGCGCGAGCTTGAGCCCAAGCACCGTCATGCAGAAGCTTTCGTGCGGATTGCCCGGGTTCTCGCGGCCCAGCGCCATGAGAGCCTCGTGCGAGAGCCCCAACGCGTCGCGCAGCGGCCCCAGGTGCTCTTCGATCAAGTCAGCCCCAAAGCGGTCGTGGCCAGCCGGCACCGGAGTATGAGTGGTAAAGACAACCTCGCGCGAAACGCGTGGTACAGCGTGATGGAAATCGATGCCTTCCTCTTCCATGCGGCTGCGAATTGCTTCGAGAACCGCAAACCCGCTGTGGCCCTCGTTCAAATGCAGCACGCCGGGAGTAATCCCCATTGCCTTCAGCGCGCGGAATCCCCCGACTCCCAACAGCGCTTCCTGGCGGATACGAACACGGCCGTCGCCGCCATAAAGCCGCGACGTCAGGGCGCGATCTTCGAGCGCGTTTCCCTCCACGTTGGAGTCGAGCAGAAGAAGATCGCAGCGGCCCACGCGCACGCGCCAGACTTTGGCGTGGATCGCGCCGCTGCGCGTTTCGATCTGCAACGTGACGGGCTCTCCATTCCTGCCGATGGCCGGCTCCATCGGAAGCCCATTCACGTCCGTTTTCAGGTATTCTTCGTGCTGCCAACCGCTCGCGTCCAGTCGCTGCGCAAAATAGCCCTGGCCGTAGAAAAGACCCACGCCGACCAGAGGGATTCCGAGATCTGACGCGCTCTTGATGTGGTCGCCCGCCAGGACCCCGAGCCCTCCCGAATAGATCGGCAGCGACTCATGCAGGCCGAATTCGGCGGAAAAGTAACCGACCGGACGCGGACGAAGAACCCCCGCATGGGTCGAGCCCCATGTCCGATCCTGCGCAAGATACTCGCGCATGCGGCGATACGCGTGGTTGATACGGCTGTGCAGCATCAATTCGCCCGCTCGCTGCTCGATTCTCGCCAGCGGCATCTCGTGCAGAAGCAAAATCGGGTTCTTGTTCAGAGCCCGGAACCGTACAGGATCCAGCTCGCGGAAGAGACTCCCCGAGTCGTGGTCCCAGCTCCACCAGAGGTTGCGTGCGAGCGACCAGAGCTTTTCCTGCGCCGGCGCAATGAAACGTGCCAGCGTCCGCGCTTCCGCAATGATCGGTGCGACTTCCGCGGCGGCCTCGCTCAGCATCTGGATTTCACTGTCCTCGAAGACGCGCGCCTCCCGGGTCTGCACCACGAGCACGCCCTGCAGCACGCCCCGGTCGATCAGGGGAACGCCCAGAAAGGACTCGTATTCGTCCTCTCCGGCTTCGCTGAAGTATTTGAAGCGCGGATGGTTCCTGACATGCGCTACTGAAACGGGTAGACCTTTTTCCGCCACCAGTCCGGCGAGGCCTTCGCTCAGCGCGAGGCGCAGAGTGCCGATGCACTGCGGGCGAAGCCCCACGGTGGCCGCAAGCACCAGGCTCGCGCGATCCGGCTCGAGAAGGTAGGCGGAGCAGACGTCGGTACGAAAGCGTCGCGCAATTAATTCAACGACGCTCATCAGCGCTTCGGCGGGCCGGCCGCTGTCGGCGGTGAGGGTGGCGATCTGTTCGAGCGTCGGATTGTGATTGGAATCGAATGCCGGGGCTGGTTGGCTCATGTCGGTTTCCTCCGGGTCGTGGAATACCCTGCCTGCGACTCGGTGGTTCGCGACGGAGCGAACGAAATTACAGTTTACGGTATGGAGGCTCGCAGTCTCACGCTTTATTCGCGGTTGCCGCCAGTTGTACAATACAGATTCCTCATTCGTCCACGACCTCGTCGGTCTCTTGTTCCCGTCCTCATTTCGAATTTGTTTTGTTCCTGCGGCTGATCCGATTTTGGCTGGCTGCGACAGGAGGGTTTCATGCAGATCAACAGACGGTGGTTTACTCTCGCGGCGTTGCTCGCGTCACCACCGGTCCTTTTCCTCGGAACGAGTCCCGCTCAATCGACCGAACCCGCTCTCATCGCACGAGCGAAGGAGATCCATTCGCGCATCATCACCCTCGATACGCACAACGACATCGACGCTGCCAACTTCACCGCGAATTGCAACTACAAGATGCGCCTGTCGACGCAGGTGAATTTGCCGAAGATGGTCGAAGGCGGCATGGACGTCTCGTTCATGATTGCTTACGTCGGACAGGGTCCGCTGACGCCCGAGGGCTACGATCGCGCCTATAAGCAGGACATCGCCAAGTTCGACGCTGTACATCGGCTGACTGAAAAGATCGCGCCGGATAACATCGGTCTCGCCTTGACTCCAGCCGATGTCGTAGCCCTGCACAAGAGGGGCATGAAGATCGCGGTCATCGGTGTCGAAAACGGATATCCCATCGGCACGGACCTTTCCCGCGTGAAAGAGTTCTACGATCGCGGCGGACGTTACATGTCGCTCGCGCACAACGGCAACAGTCAGTTGGCCGATTCCAACACCGGTGAAACCGAAGGGTATCTCTGGAACAACGGCCTGTCGCCGCTCGGTCGACAAGTCATCGCCGAGATGAATCGCCTTGGCATGATGGTCGATCTCTCGCACCCGTCAAAGGGCGCCAATCTGGAGGCCATTCGTCTTTCGAAGGCTCCGGTGATTGCGTCGCATTCGAGCATGCGCGCCCTCACCGACGTCAGCCGCAACATGGACGATGAGCAACTGCTCGCTCTCAGGAAGAACGGAGGGGTCATTCAGGTTGTTGCCTTTTCGGCCTACCTCCGCACCGATTCGAAAGAGCGCATTGCGGCGCTTGCCGGCCTTCGCAAGGAGTTCGGGATCACCACCGCTGTCCGAGGCGCCGGACGCGGTGAAGCGGAAAATACGGCCCCGCGCCCCTGCCCGCTCGAAGGAACGCCGGCTGGCGAAGCTGGAAGACGAGAGGGCGGACGAGGACGGGCCGATGCCGGTCTCGATGCTCTCTCTCCCGCGCGCCGCACTGATTATAAGAAGCGCCTGGCAGAGATCGACGTCAAGTTCCCGCCGGTGGGCCGCGCCAATGTCAAGGATTTCGTCAACCACATCGACTACGCGGTAAAGCTCATTGGCATCGACCATGTCGGCATATCGTCCGATTTCGACGGTGGTGGAGGCATCGACGGCTTCAACAGCGCCGCCGAAGCCTTCAACGTCACGCTTGAGTTGGTGCGCCGGGGTTACACCGAAGAGCAGATAGGCAAACTCTGGAGCGGAAACCTGCTGCGTGTCTGGGGCGATGACGAAAAAATAGCGCTGCAACTTCAGAAGGCAAAACAATGAGCGGTTATCGAGTCTCCGGCGCCGTCTGTTTTCTCGCTTCGGCGATCAGCATCCTGGCTCATACTGCCGCGCCATATCATCCGAAAAAGGGCAGCGAGATTTTGTGGGACAAATTCGGCGTGCCGCATGTCTTTGCGAAGACTGTGCCGGACATGTTTTATCTGTTCGGATATGCCGAGCTGGAAGCTCACGGCGATATGCTGCTGCATACGCTCGGCGGTTCGCGCGGCCGAGGCGCGGAGTATTTCGGTCCCGGCTATCAGGACACGAACCTGAAGACCGACCGCTGGATCTGGCTCAACGAGGTCCCCGCGCGCTCTGCCAAATGGCTCGAGCAGCAGACGCCGGAGTTCCGCGGCTACATCGACGCCTTCGCCGCCGGCATTAACGCGGCGGCGGCCGCGCATCCTGAGACGCTCGTTCCGGAGGTCCGCCAGGTGCTGCCAATCAGCGCGCTCGACATCATCGAGCACGAACAGCATTTCTATAACTTCGAATTCGGCGCCAGCCGCAACCTGATGGATTCTCCCGGTGGACGTGGCGCGGCCGCAACCATCGCGCAGCTTACGCCGCCGGACAACGGGTTCGGCAGCACTCCCGAAGATTTGGCGGATGGCTCCAACGGCTGGGCGATCGCTCCCTCGCACTCGGCGGACAGCAAAGCGATGCTCCTGATGAACCCACATCTCGCCTGGGGCGGTGAGCAGACCTACTTTGAAATTCACCTGACGGCGCCGGGTATAAACCTGTATGGCACCACGCAGATCGGCGTCCCGGCTCTGCGCTTCGTCATGAGCGACCAGCTTGCGATCACGAACACCGTGAACAACAACAACGGGCATCTGCTTTACCGGATTTCCGAAGCCCCGGGCGGCTACAATTTCGATGGCAAAGTGCTGCCTTACAAGAAGGCCTCTTACCCGATCAAAATCAAACAGCCCGACGGCAGCTTCAGGACGGAGACGGTTGAAGTGCGCAAGACCGTGCATGGCCCCATCATTCGCTATGACAACGGCGTGCCCGTCGCGCTTTATGTAGCCGGACTCGACAAGCCGTTCCTGCTCGAGCAGGTGTACCGGATGGGTATCGCGCGCAACTTCACCGAATATCAGGCGCAACTGAAGCGCCTTCAGATCCCGACCTACAACATTCTCTATGCCGACCGCGACGGCCATATCGAATACCTTTTCAACGGTGCTTTGCCGCGGCGCTCGGAGGGCGATTGGGCGTTCTGGAGTAACCCGGTACCGGGAGACACGTCCAGTCTTCTCCCGAAAGGGCTTTTCACGTATGAGGAGTTGCCCAAGGTCATCGATCCGCCGAGCGGTTATGTGCAGAACTCGAATGAACCGCCATGGGACGCGGCGTGGCCCACTATGCTCAAGCCCTCAGACTTTCCGCCCTATGTCGCCGCGGTGTGGACGGCCTTCCGTTCCGACCGCGCCCTGCGCATGCTCAGCGAGGATCCGAAGATCAGTTTCGACACGCTTCTCGCGAAGAAGCTCTCGACGCATTCGGAAGCCGCGGACCGCCTGCTGCCGGATCTGCTGGCTGCCGTCGAGCGCTATGGCACGCCTCGCGCAAAACAAGCCGCCGAAGTTCTGAAAGCGTGGGATCGCCAGGCGGAGGCGAATTCGCGCGGCACGCTGCTGTTTTGGAACTGGGCCAACCGTTTTGTCATGCCGGCCGCGGCCGCGGCGTCGACACGCAATTTCGCGGTACCGATCGATATCGTCAAGCCACTGGAAACTCCTGCCGGACTGCGCGATCCCAAAGCTGCCGCCGATATGCTGGACGCGGCTGCCGACGCGGTCGAAAAGCAATTCGGAAGTCTCGACAAGCCGTGGGGAGAGTTCCTGCGCCTGCAGATTAATGTTCAAAGCGCGGGTGCGGCCGCGGCGTCGCAGCGCGGAGATCCCCTGAATGGAATCGATCTGCCTGGCAATGGCGGACCTGGGCCGCTCGGCATCTTCCGCGTGGTTACGCCGGGACCGGTTCAGCACGGCACCGCGACGCCGGTCCACGGCGACGGTTTCACCCTCGCCGTTGAGTTCTCGCAGCCGATGAAGGTGAAGTCACTCGTGAGCTACGGCGATTGCTCTCAGCCGGGTTGCAAACACCACACCGACCAGCTCGGGTTATTCGAACAGAAGCAATGGCGCGACGTGTGGCGCACGCGCTCCGAGGTGGAAGCTCATCTCGAACGCAGAGAATCATTCTGAGGGCGTGGAAAAGCACGCGAAAAGGCCTGCTCGCACAAGCAATCAGCTTGCCATGTGTGAGCAGGCCTTTGGTCTGCGCGTTTACCACAGAATTTTCAGTGCGAGCTGCATATTCCGCGGCTCTCCGAACCCGAGCCCGGGAGCGCCGCTGCCGTTTCGGGTATTGGTGATCGTCCCGAAACTACCCGAGTTGAACGTAACAGTCGGATTGGCGTAATTGGTCCAGTTCAACACGTTGAAGATTTCGGCGCGGAATTGCGCCTTGAAGCGCTCGTTGATCCTGAACTCCTTGAAGGCCGAGGGATCGATCGAGAAGAAGCCGGGCCCGTAGATCGCGTTACGTCCAAGGTTCCCCAGCGTGCCCGCCGCCGGCAAGGCGAAGGCAGCTTTGTTTACCCAGACGCGGCTTGTGGGTCCGCTCTGCGCCGGCAGGTTCGCAAACGGATCGCCGACAAGGTTAATGCGGTCGAAGGTGTCGCCGTCGCCGTTGACGTCCGTGCCTGCGCGGAAGAGAATCGGCAGCCCGGTGTGCGCTGTGACAAGCCCATTGATTTGCCAGCCCTGTGTGAGGAATTTGAGATGCGACGTGAACAAGGGCACGTCGTACGACGTGAACGCGGTGAAGATCTGGCGTGTGTCGAAGTCGGACGGTCCGCGATCGAGATTCAGGTTGGCGCTGTAGCTCGGAACCACGCTGCGGGCTTCCGACGCATTGTCGATGGACTTGCTCCACGTGTACGCAAGTGTGGCTGTGATGCCTTTCGCCATCCGCTGTGTCAACTGAGTCTGCAGGGAGTTGTAATGCGAATTGGCCGCGGAGTCCACTTCGTTGATTGCGCCGAGCGTGGGGTATTGGGAATTGTACGGACGGCGCGACTGCACAGAGCCCGGTCCGGGAATCGCCGCATTGATGTCGCGCGTGACGATGAGCTTGCGGCCCGCGCTTCCGACATAACCAACCTGCAGAACCGCGCCGCCCCACAATCCATGCTGGAGGTTGAAGTTGTAATTCTGGACATACGGGGTGCGCAGGTTCTGGCTCACGGCGAGAACGCCGAGAATCGGCACGGTCGATGACGCAAATGGATCGACGCCAGATTGCAGAGTCAGATTCGGCGGCGCGCTCAGGGAGTAAATCGGAACCGGGCCGCCGGGATTGCCGTTGACGCCGGCGGCGCCGCCATTGCCTCCGCCCGTATTCGCGGCAAAGAATGCTACCGCGGGAACGTCGTAGAACACACCGTAGCCAGCGCGGATCACGAACTGCTTGCTCTTGAACGGAGTCCACGCCAGACCAACGCGCGGTGCGAAGTTGTTCCAGTCGCGTGGATACAGGGTATTCAAGCCGTCGCCCTTGCCGACGATGCCCTGACCGGGAATGAAGGTCGTGATCTCGTGCTTTTCGTCGGCGAGCGGGCCGAGATAGCTGTAGCGCACGCCGAAATTCAACGAAAACGAGGGCGTCGCTTGCCACGTATCGTGAATAAACCAGTCGGACGACTCCTGTGTGTAAGTGCGCTGCAGAAAGCTGCCGACCAGGTTCACGCCGGGTGCGGGCCGCACAATGGTTGCTCCGCTCGAGTTCGTTGGATAGCCCGCGAGGAAGTCTGCCAGCGCTTTTTGCTGCGAACTGTAGGCCGAACTGGATGCCCATGGTCCGCGTGTGCCGTCGAATGTGAACGTGCCTCGCGTATTCGATTCATAGAAGATGTCGAGTACGGCGCGGCGGTACTCGCCGCCGACCTTGATCTGATGACTGCCGAGGGTCCAGTTGAGGGTGTCGGTGACGTGGCCGGTGGTATCGATGCGTCCACTGGGCTGCGTAGCGCCGGCGGTGGCGAAGCCCGCGATCCTGATCGTCGGCGAGCCAGCCAGGGTCGCGGCCGTCACGCCCGTGTTCAAACCGGCGGCAATCGGATTCGGGCTCGTATCGACGTCGTTAAAGGTCTGCAGGAAATAATTGCCGGCCAAAACGAGTGTATTCACCAGATGGGGCGAGATCACGCCGGTATCGATCAGGGCGAAGTTGTGCATGTGGCTCGGCGCCACCTGGAAATACTCCGTGAACGGCGCAGTCGCATCGACGACCGCTTTCTGCGTTCCGGTGCCGCCATAGTAGCGGAGGCTGACGTTGTTTTTTTCGTTGAGCGTATGGTCGACTTTGATGATGCCGTTATAGCTGTTGTAGGTGCTTGGGTCAGTGGAAAAATAGTTGTTCGTAACCGCCGGCCCGGTTCGGACGCGCGCAGGCCAGAAACTGATCAGGTTTGCCGTGACCTGGTTCTGCGCCACTCCGAACGCCCCGAGAATGGACTGCCCCTGCGCGATCCATGCGGGCGAAAGTGTCGAAATGGCCGTCGCGTTGGAGGCATCGGCGATCTGGTATTCACCGGTCGTGAAGATGAACGTCTTGTTCTTTTGGATCGGTCCGCCGAGCGAGAATCCGCCCTGTTGATTGCGGATGCGCCGAACCTTGGCGCCCGGTGCCGCCAGCGGCGTATTGGCCGCAAAGAATTCGTTCCGGTTGAAGTAGAAGGCGCTGCCATGAATCTGGTTGGTGCCCGAGCGGATCACCATGTTTACGATGCCGCCGCCGTTGCGGCCCATCTCGGCGCTGCCGTTGGTCGCGACGGAGAACTGATCGATGGCTTCCACGGGAAGCAGAACGCCCGCGATGCCGGCGACGCCACCCTGGTTGACTGCCGCCGTGCCCTGGAACGCGTCGTTATTATCGGCGCCGTCAATCATGTAGCTGCTCCCGCGCGTGCGGGCGCCGTTGATGGAGGTGTTGGCGGGCGAAACGCCGGGTACCAGTTTGATCATCTGGCGGAAGTCGCGCCCGTTCATCGGAAGATCTTCAACGGTGGTCGTGTTGACGATGCCGGTGATTGTTGTCGATGACGTTTCGACCGACTCGACCGCCGCATTCACCGACACCGTGGCGGATTGCGAACCGATTGGAAGATGAAATTCGATGTTGGATACGCGCGAGACAGCGACTTCCGTGTCGCTTTTCTGCGTGGTGAAGCCGGGCTTTTCAGCGGTGACGGAGTATGGTCCGGGCGGCAGATCGGGAATCGTGAATTCGCCTGCAGCGCCGGTGAGACTGGTGCGTATGAGTCCGGTGGCGGGACTGGTAGCCGTAATTTTGGATTCGGCGAGCGCGGCGCCGGAGGGATCCTGTACCGTGCCCGCGATGGAGCCGCGGAAAGTCTGAGCAGTAAGAGCTGTGGAGAAAGCCAGTGCCGCGAAAAGAAACCGATGTGTTTTCATACGTCGTCTCCGTGTAGTTGAGATCGCGCGACGACGGGGCGAGCGTGATGCGAATACGAATGGGAACGCGACGTGGGGAACTGATTCTACGGGGTAATGCGATCGCGATGCGGGGCGAGTTCGTTCATGTTAGCACGCAGCAGCAGATTCCGGCGATTCCGAACGGCTCGCCTTGACTGGAGCCGAACACTTCCTGCAAAATCGAGATGCCAGCGTCGCAATGCTCCGATGGTTGTTCGGGCTCATCCCGGAATGCCGATCGGATTCCCTGCCGAATATGCGTTCAGCTTCGCTGGAATCCTCAGGAAAGCGAGAATCTTTATGAATCTGCTCCGCTTCAGGCAGGCTGTCGCGATGGTCACGGCCATATTTCTCATCCCCGCTTCGTTCGGACAAACAACAGGAGGCGACAAAGTCGATCTGGAGGCCCTGGCCCGGATTAAGACCGAGGCCTTCCAGCACTCGCAAGTGATGGAAAACCTCTTCTGGATGTCCGAGGTGTACGGTCCGCGCGTCACCAACAGCCGCAATCACAAGCTCGCCGCCGAATGGGCTATGAAACAGATGAAAGACTGGGGACTGAAGAACGTCCATCTGGAAAAGTGGCCCTTCGGCTACGGGTGGCAGACCAGGCATTTCTACGCCGCTATGGAGACCCCGGTCTATGCTGCGTTTAACGGATTCCCGCTCGCATGGACGCCGGGTACGCCCGGCGCGATCACGGTCGAGCCGGTGTGGGCCCCCATCCACTCGAAAGCGGATTTCGCTAAATACCACGGCAAGCTGAAAGGCAAGGCGCTGCTGATGTTTGACCCGGCTCCGCTGAAACTTCACACGCAGGCTGAGGCGCAGCCTTCTCCAACGGATGAGGAAGTTCTGGCCCGTGGTGATACACGTGGGGGAGACGCGCGCGGCGGTGGCCGTGGAGCAGCGGCCGGCGATCGCGACCCCAGCGGGCGTGGCCGCCCCGGTGAAGGCACGTGGGATTACACGCCGACCTCGCTTGCCCTGGCCAACGCAAAGAACGGGGTCCTTCGCAACGAGGTCAACGCCTTTCTGAAAGAAGAGGGTGTGGCCATTTCCATCACGCCGGGTTACAACGGAGACGGCGGTACGATCTTTTCCACGTATGGCGGGTCCGAGAATCCAAAGGATCCAATTCCGCCCCCGATCGTCGCTATTGAGGCAGAGCAGTATAACCGCCTCGTCCGTCTGGTGCAGCACGGTGTCACGCCGAAGCTGAACTTCGATATCGCTGTCGACTATCAGAGGGAAGACCAGAACGCCTTCAACGTGATCGGCGAGATCCCCGGCGCCACCAAACCGGACGAAGTCGTCATGCTTGGCGGCCATTTTGACAGCTGGCAGGGCGGCACCGGTGCCACGGATAACGGCACGGGATCCTCGGTGGCGATGGAGGCGGTACGCATTCTGGCTACGCTGCATAAGCCCATGGCACGTACGGTTCGCGTTGCCCTGTGGGGCGGCGAAGAGGAGGGCGTCTACGGCTCAACCGCCTACGTGCAGCAGCACTTCGCTCAACGCACCACCATGGTGAAGACTCCCGAGTACGACAAACTGGACGTGTACTTCAACGACGACGGCGGCTCCGGCCGCTTCCGTGGAGTCTCGGCGGGAGGCAGTCCGCAGATGGCGGCCATCTTCAAGTCGTGGATTGAGCCCATCAAGGACCAGCACATCGTTGCTGTTACCGGGGAGCAGTTCCGGCCCACCGCGAACCCCGGTGGCACGGACTCGACCGCGTTTTCGTGGATCGGCCTGAACGGCATCGGGTTCCAGCAGGATGGGTTGGAGTACGGTACCCGCACCCACCACTCCAACGCGGACACCTATGACCGCGTGCAGAAGGATGACGTGATGCAAAGTTCCATGATCGAAGCGTGGTTTGCTTATAACGCAGCTACACGCGCAGAGATGCTCCCACGCATCCCAACCCCGGCCCCGGACCCCAATGCGAAGAGCCACGAGTAGAGAGCAGCTTTAATTCAAAGGAACGGTGAGGCCTCCGGAGTCTCACTCTTTGTCAGTGCACGGCTGCCCGGGCTGCAGGGCAGAAAACTACTTGCCGGAACGTCGGCAACGAAAAACGCACTTGTCGGTCGCCGGAGTATCGCCAGGTGGGCTCCGAGAACGTCCTTTCTGGCCGTATGTACGAGTCGCCGATACTCCACTCAGGGCGTGGACGACGCTTCCTGCAACGTCGTTTCGCGGGAGCGCGGCACTTCCACGAGATGCCGACAACCCGTCAAAGTTGCTTCCTACAACCAGACTTCGGGTCCGCGGGAGCCAGTTTCGACGGATTTGGCTTCAGCATAGCCAGCCGGTATGCACACAGGAATATCTGGCACTTGCCGGAGCAGACACCTCCGAAAGTCGGCGTATCTCCCCAATCCCATGACTTCTCCCAGCCGAGCTTTTCGAACCACGCAAAGCTTTCGACGATGCTGAGACGTTGAGGATGGGGTTCATAGCGGAAAGTTATCAAGTTGGCGGGTGTGCGAGCCCTCGCCGTGTTTCCGTTCGCGTTGAACGCCGATCCAACGCACTGTCAATTCGCCCGGGTGGATAATCGAAATCACAGGGAGCGACCATGCCAGACAAGATCACAAAGAAGGAAATCGAGAAGGAGCCAGCGGAATCGGCGGTGTTACCCGCAACGCCCGCCATCCCCAAACCGAAGCCGGTCGAACTGGAATTCGACGAGGCTGACGCGCTGTTTCGAAAAAGAACGGACGTCTGAGCGGATGTCCCCAGCCGGTTGAGCGGCATCTAACTTGAGGAATTTATATATTATCCTGATCCATATGGCTCGAATTTTGATAATCGTAGCCTGCCTCTGCGGAAGCGGCGCACCGTTGTTTTCGCAGGCGCAGAACACCCCTGCTCCTGAGCCCCGGCAACAACCGGCGCAGCCAGTGCAAAATCGACAAAACCCATTTGAACCAATTCCGGCAGCGCGAGTGCCGGCCGTGGGTCCCGGCCTGATCGAAGGGGTCGATTTTCGTGGCTCGCGCCGTAGTCCCCAAGACGCGCTTCGTGAAGGGATCTTCAGCAAAGTCGGCGATCCTTATAACGAACACACGGTTCGTCGCGACGTTATGATCCTGCGGAATACGAACCGCTTTGACGAGGTTCGCGTCTCATCCGAGGAAGGCAAAAAGGGCGGCGTCATCCTGCACTTTGTTGTGACGGATCGGCCTCCGACCCAGTGACGCCGCTCGATTTCACCTTATGATCGGCAATTCCGACGGCCTCTTCACGATCATGGCCGGATTCTTCTTCTCCTTCTTCTCCTTCGTCGCCGGAGTTATAGGCGCGTAGGTGATGCTCGTGGAAATTCTCTGATAGCCCCCGCCGTGTCTGCCCACGCTGAACCACCATTCAACAACGCTGAGCTGTTCATGGCCTCCCTTCTGAATTCTCGCCACAGATGCATGCCCGCTTCTTTGTATACGGGCGACTAACCACCTTGACGTAAACGCGCGATTCGCTGAAGTGACCTGCCTGGCGCTCCCGCGAAGTCCGGTTCTGGGAAGTTGGGACTCGCGCGCGCATTGGATCCCTTTCGGGCAAGTGGAGTTTGCCGAAGAAACGCAGCGCGCCCTGCATTCCGCGCCTGTTCCGGTCGGTCCTCATGAGCCCAGCCCAAGGCAACGGGTTCTCGCGCATCACTGCGCTTTCGGGACAAAGCGCGAAAAACGAATAGTGTCCGCGACGATCAGGGCTTTGCGGTGTTATTCGTCCGATCCGCGTCAGGGACACGGTGTTCCGGATCGATAACTACTTCGGCGATCTTTTTCGTCGTCGCGAGAGGCACATTGTAGATAGCCTTCTGCATCCAGGTCTCGGCCGGCAGCTTGATTTTCAAGTCGGTGCCATCGGTATATTTCACCTGCACCCATGCCGGCAACACGAGCTGGCCGTTTTGCCCAATCGTTACATGCGCGCCTTTGGACGGGTCGGAGGGATCGTTGTACTTCACGTCTTTCGCGGCCATATCCATGGTCCAGTTGTTTTCGTACCAGCCGCGCCAGAAGTAGCTCAGGTCTTCGCCGCCTTCACTCTCCATCTCGCGGAAAAAGTCCGACGGCGTCGGGTGTTTAAATGCCCAGTCGGAGATGTACTTGCGGAAGGCGCGGTCGAAGACCTCGTGTCCCAGAATCTCTTCGCGCAACAAGTAGAGACCCTCCGCCGACTTGAAGTACGTGATCGGGTGACGATACTTTTCGCGGATCGCGTCCGCCCGCATCAGGATGGGCGGGGCTTCCGGATCGGCGATCACTTTGGCGATTTCATCCGCCGGATAGCCACCGCCAGGCGCGAACTCGCCGTCGCGCTTCGGGCCCCACACACCATGGTTGAACTCGTCGGACTCATAGATGTCGATGAAGGTGTTAAAGCCCTCGTCCATCCACGCATCGCGGCGCTCATTCGATTGCACCGTCATCGGGAACCACGTGTGGCCTATCTCGTGCGCAGTCACACCGAAAAGGCCCTTGCCTTTTGAGTTGATTCCGTCGAAGACAAGCCCCGGATACTCCATCCCGGAGGAGAAGCCGGCGACGTTGATGCCGGCAGGGTAGGGGTACACGTACCAGTCGCGTGAGAAGTGCTCGACGGCATCCTTCAGATATTCGGTGCAGCGGCCCCAACCCTCGTCGCCCGCGGCCTCCGCAGGGTAGAAACTCTCGGCGAGTGACGTCTTTCCGCCTGGCAGGTTAATCCTGGCGGCGTCCCAGATAAAGGACGGCGAGGCGGAGAAGACAGCGTCCCGCGTGTGGTCCATATGGTAGTGCCAGGTCAGAGTGCCGTCTTTTTTCGGGCGGCTGGCTGCGTCGTGGATTTCGTCTTTGGTGCGGATGAAGATGGTCTTGTCGCTTGCCACCGCTCGCTTCAGTCGTTCCTGCTGCGCTTTGGTCAGCACCTCGGCGCCATTTACCAAAGCGCCGGTTCCGGCCACGATGTAGTCGGAAGGAACGGTCACAGAGAAGTCATAGTTGCCGAACTCGGTGTAGAACTCGTTGGCGAGAAACGGCAGTGTGTCCCAGCCATGGATATCGTCGTAGACGGCCATGCGTGGATACCACTGCGCGATGTCGTAGATGGGTCCGTCCTTGACGTCGGCAACCGAGGTGCGCCCGCCCCAGGTGCCCGGTACCGCGTAGTGATATTTGATCAGGATTTTGATGCTCGCGCCGTGAGGCAGGGGACTGGGCAGACTGATTCGTGCCCGGGTATCGCTGATGACGTAGTCCGCCTTCGCGGGCTTCGATCCTTTGGCGGCCGGGAGCAACTCCACCGATTCGAAAACCGTGCCTTCGGTATTCACGTTCTCGGCACGCTGGCGGCTGCCACCGCCGAATGCACGTGACCGCGCATCCGCCCGATAGGTGTTCTGCTCGACATAGAGCCAGAGACTATTCAGCGACCCGGGGCTGTTGTTGGTGTAAGTGATCGTCTCATCGTTGAAGAGCGTTCTGGTCGCGGTGTCGATGCGGGCATGCATCTCGTAGTCGGCCGAATTTTGCCAGTATGCCGGCCCGGGAGCGCCGTCCCCGCCGCGGTAGGCCGTCGCAGGCTGCGGCATAGTGAAGGGCGCAAATGTCTTCAACGGATCATAGGTTGCCGAGCGGCCGCCCGTGTCCGGTACCTGCGCGCGGCCTCCTTGACGTGCAGGTTCCTGCGCAACCAACGTCGCGGCCAATGCGAATGCTGTGACAGTACGGGAATATGACACGAAACCTCCAGCGAGAAAAAGAATTAAACCTGGCCGCACGGAGGCAGGGGGGACGAAACAAATTCTAGCAGGATCGAATGCATCATGCCGTTCCACTCACATCGTCTGCAATCGACCGCATGACCCGGCGAA
>DATAZF010000130.1:0-7074 GCA_036272235.1 Bryobacteraceae bacterium
GATATTTTCGGGAAGTCCCACCAGATCCGAAATCAGCGGAGCCGCAAGCGAAGCAAGGTTTGCCCAGGCAAAGCTCGCCGAGAGTGCGTCGGGGTCCGCCGCCGCGTGATAAACCCGATGAAAGCCGCGGTCCTGCCGGAACAGCAGGAGAGCACCTGTGCCTTCAACGCAGCGCAATTCACCCTGCGCGATCCACCCTTGCATCTGTTCGGCGCTGACGAAGAGATTCGACGTGAAAGCGGTCCCGCGGTTTCGGATTTGCGTGACGGCATCCATCAGAGGCTGGAGGTGCGTGACAAGTCGCATTCAAGCGGTCGCGGCAAGCTCCAGACTCAGCGCGTTCCGGTCGATCTTGCCGTTGGAGTTGCGCGGTAATTCGTCGAGCTCGTGAAACACTGTCGGAAGCATATACTTCGGAAATATCTGCAGCAGTCCGAGACGAATTGCCGCCGGGGTGATGGTCCGGTCGCGTGTTTCATAGTACAGGGTGATTTCCTTGGAATCACGGTTATAGAGGACGCATGCGTTGGCGAGGCCGGCGATGGAAAGCACCTGGTACTCGATTTCCTGCAGCTCGATTCGATAGCCCATGTGTTTGATCTGGAAATCCTTCCGCCCCACAAGCATGATCTCGCCGCGCTCATTGAGATAAGCGATGTCGCCCGTTCGGTAGATGGTCTCGGGATAGCGCGTGTTCAGCGGATTCTGAACGAATGCTTTTGCGGTTTGTTCAGGATCGTTCCAGTAGCCCATCGCGAGAGAGCTGCCGCGGACGCAAAGCTCGCCCCGCTCTCCAGGGGCGCACGCCTCGTTGCGCTCGTTCAACAAAAGGACGCCGCTGTTCCGGCAGGGAAAGCCAATTGGCAACGCCTCGTCGTCCTCAAATTCGCGGTCAACCACAAAATATGTGCAGTCAACAGTGATCTCGATGGGCCCGTAGAGATTGACAAACATTGCAGCGGGCAGAGCGCGGCGCCAGTTGTTCAAGTGCTTCATGGGGAAAACTTCGCCCGCGAAAAACACCGTCTTCAGCGATGACAGATCGAACTGCCCCAGCAGGCCCTGATTCGAGATATTCACCATTATCGAAGGCACCCAGAAGATAAAGCTGATCTTCTGGGCAGTAAGGAATTGAACCAGCCTGGCGGGGAAGATCGCCACCTCATCCGGGATGATGACCATCGTCGCTCCCTTCGCGAGGCAGAAGTTGAGCTCCAGGGTATAGATATCGAAGTAGAAGGGCGACAGACTTCCAATCCGCTCGCCACCGGTCAGCCGGAGGCGGTCGAAGCACCAGTCGACGAAATCGATCGTGCTGCGATGACTCAGAACGACGCCTTTGGGAATGCCTGTTGATCCGGAGGTATTGATGATGCAGAGAGGGTCGGTGTCGACGACTCTTTCCAGCCTCTTCCAGAGCGCGGCACTGACGCTCTCGCCGGCGGCTGCATGAGTGTCCCCGATATGAATGTCCTCGATGAAAAACAGTTTCTCGCGCATAATGCCGAGGGCTTCGAGCGATGCCGCGAGCGCCCTGGTGCAGATGATCAGAACCGGCCGCGACTGATCGAGAATCGCCTTGATCCGGAGCCCAGGCGACTTGACGTCGAGATTCAGATAGATATTGCCGCTGTAGAGGATTCCCAGGTCCGCGAAAATCACATGCGGGCTTTTCGGCAAATACACCGCTATCGGCTCACAGACGACATCGGCGCGAGCGATCAGCATTGCGCCACATATCTTCGAGTAGCCGGCCAACTCAGCGAATGTGTAGGATTGCCGCGGGCTGACAATGGCAACTCTGTCCGGCGCGCTGCGGGCTGCTCCTCCTTCGAGGTATTCGAGAATGTTCAATTGCATAAGACACCAGTCTGCTGTATCCGAAGTTTCCAGGTCAACGGCCAGGCCAGGGGTTATCCGCAGCGAACTTCAGATGGTCCACGCCAGGAAAATTCTTTCAAACCTGAAACAAACAGTCCGCCGCAGCTGAGTCCTCTCTGAAATCCGGCGCGCCCGTTTCATCAAAATTCAGCAAATCCCTGATCACATACAAAGGACGTTCTCTGACTTCATTGAAAACCTTGCCGAGATACAGGCCAAGGATGCCAAGATTGACCAGCAGCAATCCGCCGAGAAAGTAAATCGAAACAATAACGCTGGTCCAGCCTTCCACCCCGACGCCGAGGCTGAAATAGCGAAAGATGAACAGCAGGCAAACGAGAATCGCCGAGCCGGCCATCAGAAATCCAGCCTTGATCGAGAGGATGAGGGGCTTATTCGATTGCGACGTGATCGATTCGACTGCGAGCAGGAAGCCGCGCTGGAGATTGTACGCGCTCTTTCCCGCAAACCGGTCGCCGTGCTCCACGGAAATGAAGGTGAAATCGAAGCCCAGCCATCGAAGCAGCAGGTGATACGAGCGATTCAGCTCTTTCAGCCGGCAGTAGGCATCGATTACAGGCCGCGATGCGATCGAGAAATTGCAGGCGCGCGGATCGATTTGAATGTCGCTCAACAGGTTGTAAACGGTAGAGAAGCCCCGCGACAGCATCCGTTTGCCCCAGTTGTCATGGCGCTCGCTGCGCAGGGCGTAGACGATGTCATGGCCTTCGAGGGCCTTGCGGTAGAGGTTGGCGATTTCCGCCGGCCGGTCCTGCAGATCGCAGTCCATCACGACAGTCCAATTCCCGGAGCAATGGTGCAGGCCGGCGGCGATCGCATAGTGCTGGCCGAAGTTTCGTGAGAGGTTAATCGCTTTCACCCGGCTGTCGAGCGCGGCCACCTCCCGCACGGCCTGCCACGAATTGGTCGGGCAGCCGTCATTGACCAGCACAAGCTCGAATGAGGAAACCAATGGTTCGAGCGTTTCAACCAGCTGCCGATGCAACTCCGCGACGCAGTCTCCGCACTTGTACACGGGCGCCACAACGGAGATTTCCACCGAGCCGCGCCGGTTCATGAGGCCATCACTTCGCGATCGCTGCCGCGCGGGAGATCAAAGCGCTTGATTTCCCCGACGATCCGCCACTGTGTGGAGAAATCGAGGGTGTTGTAGAACGGCAAACGCAGCAGGCGTTCACTGATGTCCTCACAAACCGGACAGTCGCCCTCGACGCCGCCAAATTTCCGTCCCATTTCGCTCAGGTGCAAAGGCAGATAGTGGAAGACGCTGAGAATCCCTTTTGCCTTCAGATGCTCTATCAGTCTCGGCCGATCGTGGGCAGTCGGAAGCAGCAGATGGAAACAATGATGCGAAGACTCGCAGTGCGCCGGAATGCGAGGGATGCCGACGCCGTTGGCCGCGGCCCAATCCGTGAGTTGAGCGGCGTAAAACTCCCACACATTGCGCCGCCGCTTTCGTATCTGCGCCCGGGCTTCCAGTTGAGCGTAGAGAACCGCCGCCAGAATTTCCGAAGGCAGATAGCTTGACCCGGTATCGACCCAGCTGTAACGATCGACCTCGCCGCGGAAAAAGCGCTTCCGATTCGTTCCCTTCTCGCGCAGGATCTCCGCACGATCGATCATGGCGGGATCGTTGATGAGCAGAGCGCCGCCTTCGCCACACGAGAAATTTTTCGTTTCGTGAAAACTCAGCGTGGCCAGCGCTCCGAACGAACCGAGCGGCTTGCCTTTGTAGAATCCGAAAAGCCCGTGCGCGTTATCTTCAACAACCGCGATGCCGCGCCGTGCGGCGATTTCGCAAATCGCATCCATCTCACACCCGACGCCGCCGTAGTGCACGGGAACGATAGCCCGCGTCCGGGGGGTTATCAGGCTTTCAACGCGCGATTCATCCAGGTTGAGAGTGTCGGGACGAATATCGCAAAACACCGGGACCGCGCCCCGCAACACGAAAGCATTTGCAGTCGATACGAACGTAAACGAGGGGATGATGACCTCGTCGCCCGGCTGTATATTCAGGAGTAACGCAGCCATTTCCAGCGCGTGCGTGCAGGACGTAGTGAGAAGCGCCTTCCGCGCCCCAGTGGCCCTCTCGAGGATTCCGTGGCAAAGGGCGGTGAAGCGTCCGTCGCCGCTGATGTGGAGAGCGTCGATGGCTTGCTGAATGTAGGCGAACTCCGTTCCGACTTTGCCGAAGCGGTTGAACGGGATCGGATCCGGCGCCGGTACAAACGCGGGGAACGCGGGAAACACCGGCGCCGGAGAAACGGGGCGCAGTGTCTTCTGCGGATCGATGTTCTGCAGCTCTATATTCTGCAGATTCAGGGCTACGGAATCGCGCATAATTCTGGCGGATGGCCGGTCAAAGTCAGAATAATTGTTCAGCGCCATCGGCAACAGTGCACAAACGTTCGCAAAAGGGTGTTAACCGATGGCTATATGGTTTATCAGTGAGACCGCCGGTAAACTTCACAGTGGAAACCGGATGGTGGACACGCAGGCCAGATTTCAGGAAATCGCTCCCGATCTCGAGCTCACTTCAAACGGCTGGTGGCGCTCCAGAAAACTATCGGCGGTTTCGTATCCCGATGAGGGCAATGAGCTCTGCTTCCTCGTGGAAGACTCGTCCTTCTGGTTCGAACACCGCAATCACTGCATCCTCGAAGCAATGCGGCAATTTCCTCCGCGAGGAACCTTCTTCGATGTCGGGGGCGGGAACGGTTGCGTCGCCCGGGCCATTCAGGAAAGTGGACGCGAGGTAGTTCTCATGGAACCGGGCCTGGCGGGAGTGCAAAACGCGCTGAGCCGGGGGATACAGCGGGTCGTCAGGGGAACGCTCGACGATGCCGGAATCGTCGCCGATTCGCTTCCCGCGGTCGGGTTGTTTGACGTCGTGGAACATATCGAAGACGATGTCGGGTTCATGGCGCGCGTACATCGGTTGCTTGTTCCGGAAGGCAGGGTATACATAACGGTCCCGGCTTTTCAGTGGCTCTGGTCGAGTGAGGACGAACTGGCGGGGCATTCGCGGCGCTACACGTTGAGTACGTTGCGGCGTCTTGTGGAGCAGGCCGGATTCGAGGTCGAACTCGGAACTTACTTCTTCGGGTTCCTGCCGCTGCCGATATTGGTGCGGCGAGTTATTCCATACCGGCTGGGCCTGAAGGCCACGATTGGCGAGAGCGCTGTCCGCTCGGATCATCTCGCGGGGAATTCATTCGTGCGTCGAATGCTGCGCGCGCTTATGAGGCGGGAATTGTCCAGAATCGCTCGCCGCTGGCCGGTGCGAATGGGAGGAAGCTGTCTCCTCGTGGCGCGAAAACGGCCGGCACTGCCGCGTTAATCACTCGTTCTGCACCCGGTAGTCGCGCTCCATGCCCGGTTGGCTGTACTCATATGGACCGCGAACCACCGGTCCGTCATGCTCCGACCATTCGAGGCTTGTCGATTGCCACGGATTCGCCGGGGCGATCGCACCGTGACGCATGCTGCGGAAGAGATTCCACAGGAAGACGATTTGCACGGACGCAAGAAAGAAAGCCGAGAAAGTGATCCAGCGCTGCAGCGGCATCACCTGCGCCAGAAAGTCGAAAGTCGTGAAGTCGGAATAGCGGCGCGGATTGCCGGCGAATCCGGCGAAGTGCATCGGCAGAAACGTCGCGTAGGCGCCGACGAACGTCAAATAGAAGTGAAACTTTCCGAGGCGCTCATCCAGCATGCGGCCGAACATCAGAGGAAACCAATAGAACGTAGCGGCGAAGATGCCGAAAAGGGCCGCAATGCCCATGATCAGGTGGAAGTGCGCGACGACGAAGTAGGTGTCGTGAAAGTACGCGTCGATCTGCGGCTGGCCGAGGAATAGTCCTGAAAGCCCTCCAGTGACGAAGATGGAGACGAAGCCGAGCGAAAAGAGCATCGCGGTCGTCAACCGCAGAGAGCCGTTCCACGCGGTTGCAATCCAGTTGAACGTCTTCACGGCGGAGGGCGCGCCGATCGTCATCGTAATCAACGAAAACGTGATGGCCGACCAGGGACTCAACCCGCTGATGAACATATGATGCCCCCAGACCAGCAGTCCGAGAAAGGCGATTGAGATGGAAGCCCACACCATCGATCGGTAGCCGAAGAGCGGCTTGCGCGAGAAGTTCGAGATCAGATGCGACACGATGCCCATGCCGGGCAGAATCGCGATGTAGACCTCGGGGTGTCCGAAGAACCAGAACAAATGCTGCCAGAGCAGGGGCGAGCCGCCGGTATGCGTGATGCCCTCATCGGCGACAAGGAGCCCGCCGGGAACGAAGAAACTGGTGCCGCCCAGGCGATCGAGCAGAATCAGCCCCAGCGCCGCGAAGAGCACGGGAAAGGCGAGCAGGCTCAGGATGGCGGTGACGAACCAGTTCCAGCAGGTCAGCGGCATGCGCATCAGAGTCATGCCCGGGCCGCGCTCGTCGATCACGGTTGCAATCATGTTGATCGCCGTGAGAAGAGAGCCGGCCGAGAAGAGGCCGATGCTGAAGAACCAGAGAGTCTGGCCCAGCCCTTCGCCTGGCCCGGAGATCGGGCCGACCGCGCTGAGCGGAGGATAGGCCGTCCAGCCGGAGAGAGGTCCGCCGCCGAGAGCGAGAAAGGAAAAGATGAGCAGCACGAACGAGGCCGCCGTGATCCAGAAAGAGGCCAGGTTCAGACGGGGAAACGCCATCGCCTTCGCGCCGAGTTGTTCGGGCAGAACCAGATTCCCGAACGCATTAAGAGGCGCGATCGTCAGGACAAAAAACACCATGATCGTGCCGTGCAGTGTGAGCAGCGACAGATAGAACTCGGGAGCCATGGTTGCCCCCGCGATTTGCGCTTGTGGCCAGATGAGGTGGAAGCGCATCACGAGCGAAAGCACGATCCCGGCAAGTACGGCAATGAGAGAAAGGAAGAAGTACTGACGCGCGATGGTGCGGTGGTCGGTACTGAAAAGGCGCGACCTGATTCCGTGCGTTACTGCTGTCGTTTCCATCGGTCGTATTCTTCCGGCGGCATTGCGATCAGAACGCTGCGCATCTGGCTGTGGCCGAGACCGCACAATTCCGCGCAGGCGATTTCGTAACTGCCTGGATTTTCAACGTGGAGCTCAAGAGGGATTTCCATCCCCGGAACAATGTCCTGCTTGGTGCGCAGTTCGCG
>DATAZF010000131.1:0-2224 GCA_036272235.1 Bryobacteraceae bacterium
CGTATTCTGCGCCGGTCTGAAACGGATATCCACAGTCTCCGCCACCAAGGCCCGTGAGAATCTCGATCTCCTGCTGACCTGGTTCTACTCCGCTGAGGACTTCTCCGATCCGAATTCGGACTGTGCGCAACGATCGCGGAAGCGGCGGGCTCCCTGCAAATCGGCCTGCCGGGAGTCTGCCAGTCTGCGTCAGAGATGCGGCTGGAGGAACAATCGGCGGCGGAGCGTTCACAATACTGATGACGGTTCCAGTAAAGGCAGCCGCCGAACTTCCAGCCGCGCCGCATGGCGTCGACCCGCCAACGCATGAGCACGCCCACAGTCGCGGCCATGGCAGCACGACAAGGGCGGCAGCGATCAGCAGGCGCATGTCAGCATTCTCTCCGTTTCAACGAGTCGCTTTCGCTATCCGCAGGCGGCCGTCCGTAGTGCGATCGACCAGGTATCGAGTGATTTCATCTCCGTCGATCACGGCGATTCCCGAACTCGTGGGCATCAGCGTCCGCTTTCCGGATATGGTGAGACCATATACGGCGTCCGGTAGTTCGTATTTATGCACCGCCTGCGTTTTGCGGTCGTAACGAAGCACACCCGCGGGTGAGCCGCCATATTCGCCGGATTGATATATGCCCATCCACACCGCATCGGGTTCGACGCGAATCGCCGAAACGGAGTAATCAGCAAGCTCCGGTGGAACAAAGAGGTGATACTGGCGATCGGACGTGTCAAAGTAACCGAAGCTGCCCACTCCCGAGTTTCCTTCGCCGTCGTAGAACGTCTTGCCGAACCAAAGCTTGTCGCCTTCCGGCTGCACCGGACCGATTTTTTCCGCGATAGTGGTATTCGCGCGAATGTAATTGTCCGTGACGCGCCGGGCGCGCGCCTTGGCGAAGTCGTCATATGTGGATTGAGGCAGAGGATATTCCTTGCGATGGTTGTCGATGATCGACCCGCGCGCGAAGGTAAACGCATCTCCCGGGCCGAAGCGAACCGGTCTGGGATCGTCCGGCACAATATACAAGATCTGGCTTAGCTCCGGACCGACAGATTCCTGAGCAGTTTTCACGCGGCCCAGCCATGGCGCGGCCTCGGCTTTCGAAAGAATCCGGAACTCGGGAGATCCGCCCGGCTGAAATTCCACAGCCAACAACTGGTGCAGGTCAGCCCCGACGAACACTGTGTGACCCGAAACGTCGAGAACCCGCATCATGGCAAACGGTTGATATGCGAAGCGGCTCACGAGTGCTTTGGCCCGAATGTCATACACAAATTTCTGGTTGAGTCCTTGATAGGACTTTTCGCCCAGGCAGGAGATGACTGTGTCAGTCGAGGTGGCGCGCTCGATACGCGCCCCGCAATCCAGAGAGCCGGCAGCGAGCGCAAGCTCGTACACCCGATCCGGACGAGCCTTCTCCTGCAGAAATAGACCGAGCTTTTGTTTTTCGCTCCACCAGATTGCCGGAGAATCCGGACTCAGCGGCCAATTCGCTGGGCTCCCGATAGCGATGACGAGATCGAGATCGGTTGTTACCGCACCGCGATATACAATCCTGTCGTTGACGAGCGCCGGATCGGCCTGGTGGATGACATTAAAAACCGCGCGGTCGGCACCAGTTGCCGCCGTAGCTAAGTTCAGCCCGGCAGCGGCGAAGCACGCAATCACCAGGATATGACACGCTCCCGGCATTCTGATGTCTACGCTCACCTTATTTCCTTTGACCATCAAGAACCCATTTCCGTTTCGGACTCTATCGAAATCCCGATCCGGTTCAAGACAAGTTGTGCCGGACGCGTGCGGAACTCGGCGATGATGGCCGCGAAACGCCGTTCTCGGGAGCGTGGGGCCGCCTTTTCACCAGGATGCCGACCATGCATCAAGTGGGCGGGAACCGCTCCGTCGGTCGCGCGGCGGGTACCGAGCAGCGCACAATAGTAGTCAACACCGTCATGGAAGCTATGGGACACAGGTCGGGGCTCTTGAGATGAGTCTGAGCATTCTGAGCGCGCCAGAGCCGACGCAAGACAACGAGACTCCCCGACGGTACGGCTTGATCGCGGGCATTCTTTGCTTTTGTTTTTTCTTTGCAACCGGCATATTATCTATCTCGGCGTCGAAAAGCTCCACCGCCGCCGTTGGATACATCTTTCTTCCCGTCTACGCAGCCATCATAGGGGTATTGGGTTTCCTGGCTGGATGGTGTGTGGGCTATTTCCTGGTTTGGTA
>DATAZF010000132.1:0-5040 GCA_036272235.1 Bryobacteraceae bacterium
CGCGTGCTGCCCAGACGTTCGAACTCGCGCTCCTGCAGAACACGGAGAAGCTTCGGCTGCAATTCGAGCGGGATTTCGCCGATTTCGTCAAGAAAGACGGTTCCGCGATGCGCCAGCTCAAACCGTCCGATGCGTTGCGCGATGGCGCCCGTGTAAGCGCCCTTTTCATGCCCGAACATTTCGCTTTCCAGCAACCCGGTCGGAATTGCCGCGCAATTCAGCTTGACGAAGGCGTTCGAACGGCGGGAGCTCAGATCGTGTACTGCGCGCGCGATCAACTCTTTGCCGGTGCCCGTTTCGCCATAGATCAAGACAGTGGAATCGGTAGGCGCCACCGTCTCCACAAGCTTCAGGACGCGTCGCAAAGCCTCGCTCTTTCCCACGATCTCGGCAAAATTCAGCTCGGTGCGGATCTCATCTTCGAGATAAAGTTTCTCCTGCGCGAGCTGATCTTTCAAGGTCGAGATCTGACCGTACGCGATCGCGTTGTCCACGGCAATCGCCACTTGCCGGGCAAATTGGATGAGGAACGCGACATCGTCCTCCGAAAAAGCGTTCTCCCGCAAGCTGCCCACGGACAGGACGCCCAGCACTCGGTTCCGGCTGGTAAGTGGCAAATGGCAAACCGACCTGACCCCCAGCTCAGTTGCAACTGGATCGCTGGCCAGTTCCGGGGCTCCGTCGACACTGGGCTCTCCGGTGCTGAAAACCTGCGCCGGCGTCGAACTGGCGCCAGGCTCCCACCCCTCGCGAATCAGGTCGTTGCTTCCGGGAAAGTCGAGCGCGTAAACCCGGAGCCTGCCATCCTCCGCATCCGGCAAGTGAATGCCAACTCCGCCGCTCTGCATCACGCTGCGAAGATTGGCCGCGATCACTCGAAGCAGATCGCGGAGGTCCAGTATCGAGACAAGGCGATTCGTCAGGTCCAGGAGGAGTTCCAGACGCTCCTGGGCCCGCCGCGACGCCTGAAAATTAATTGCATCGTCCATGGCCAGCGCGATCTGGTTGGCAACCAGCCCAAGGAACTCTACTTCTTCTTCGTTATACGCGTCGAGTTTCTGACTGGCGATGACGAGGCTGCCCAGTCGCCGATGCACAGTGCTGAGTGGAAGTGCGCACGCAGATCGAAGGCCGTTCTTCCGGAGCTGTTCCACGGTAGAGGGAAAACGTGTCTCTCTCCACACGTCGGCAATCACAGCCGCCTGCTGATTCTCTGCCACCCACCACGGCAGCGTCCCCTCGAGCCGAGTTTCCAAAGGATGGGGAGCCTGCTGTGGGCAGCTGTCGCAAAGATGCCAATTCACCTTCTTCGAGGATTCGTCATACTGCGCGATGGCATCAAACGGAACCACGGGTCTCAATTCGTTCACCAGAGCGCGAAAGAGAGCCTTCGTCTCATATTGTGCCCGGATCGAATCGGCAAGCCGGATCAGCGATTCGTAGCGCGCGCCCACCGATTTCTCCGAGGGCGCTACGAGTGTTGCGCCAGCCATGCTCCCCATTGGATATTCCCTTTCCTCTGCATTTGGATGTGGGACTCGCCTTTGAGGATGCACCGTCGTCTATCGAAATTGGTGTACCGGATTGGCGTGCCGAAATTCTGGCCGGACGCGCCTGGTTTCCTGGCATTAGCCATGCAAGCGGCGCGCTGAATCTTTTCCGCCATTGTGCGCATAGTCTGATAGCTCAATCGATTGCGTCCGATGGCGACCCACGGCATTTAATGGCTCGGAGCATGCATTCTCGGGAAGCCGGAAGAAGAGGCGAACGAATGTTGCGAATCGCACATGCTCAAACGGGAATGAGTTTTCTCCGGGCGCTGCTGGCTCTCGGGTTGGCGTCAACGGCCTCGGCGAGTGGTCGCCTGGCCCCGGCGGCTATGTCGGTTGATCCCCCCGGTGCGAGCCTGGCTCTCGAGCGTTACCTCGCCGGTGTGACGAACAGCGATCCCTGGTCGGAGCCAAATACCGTCTTGTTGGAAATCGATGCGTCGCTCCCGCGCTTCGCGGAACGAGGGAGTCTCCGCGCGATCCGCGATTGGCCTGAACGCCAAACGCCCGACTATCAAGTGATCCACATTGAAGGTGACCCGACGGTCGAGCAGCGGGTCATCGCTCGTTACCTGACCGCGGAGAAGGAGGCAGCGGCCATACCGCCTTCATCCGTCGCGGTCACCCTTGAAAATTACAAGTTCCGCTACCTCGCATCCAGCGGCGGGACGCCAGTCTACGCGTTCCAAATAACGCCCAGACACAAACGCATGGGATTGATCAAGGGCGAACTGTGGATCGATGGCGCCACGGGGCTCGCGGTTCATGAGGTGGGTTACCTCGTCAAGAGCCCCTCGATATTCATACGGCGTCTCAAAATGACACGCGACGTCAGCCTTCGTGACGGAGTTCCGCACCTCCGCACCACTCACCTCGACATTAATGTGCGCGTTGCAGGGCATGCGGAATTGACGATCGTTGAAAGCCCCTGCGCGTCACGCGCCGTCACGCCGCACGCCGTTGCGGTGCAAGAGAGCATCGCGGCGAAGGACCAGATCAATGCATGCACCTGTTCGGGCTATTAAGCTCAGTGTCTTCGCGACCCTGGTTCTTGTTTGTGCTCCGGCCGTCTCACACGCCGCGGAATTGACAAACGAAACACTGCAAGCCTGGCAGGACTATATCCGATCCGCGAACATGCGGATGGAGGAACGTGTCCACGGCGGACTGCCATTTCTGTGGGTTGACGAATCGGCTGATCGAAGCCGTCGTGTTCGCGCTGGGGAGGTTGTTGTCAGCCCGGCAAGTGATCACAGCCCGGTCAGGGCGCCAAAAGGCTTGATCCACGATTGGATTGGCGCCATGCTGATTCCGAATGCCGGACTGGAAGATGTATTCGCGGTCGTTCGCGACTACGACCGGTATAAGGAGTTCTACAAGCCCCTGGTTGTCGACTCAAAATCGCTCGGCGGAGATGGCACGGATTATCGATTCTCTTTGCTCATGCTGAACAAGTCGCTCTTCGCAAAGGCCGCCCTCGTGAGCGAATGGAATGATCTCTACACGCGCGTCGATGATCGGCGGTGGTACAGCATCGCTCACAGCACATGTGTCGAAGAGATCGAGGAATACGGATCACCCGGTGAACATAAGATGCCACCGAGCGAAGGCAGTGGTTACATCTGGCGGCTATACAGTTTTTCCAGATTCGAACAGCGGGAGGATGGGGTTTACGTTGAGTTGGAAGTGATCGCCTTAAGCCGGGATATTCCGGGAGCCCTTCGCTGGGTGATCGATCCGATTGTAAGGAGGGTGTCCCGAAGTTCAATTCTTACTTCCCTTGCGGAAACCCGGGCGGCCGTGAGAGGCAATAGAGGCCCATCCAATGCGCCCTCCGGCTCCGCGACACTTTCTGGCTGCCGCTGCAGGTGATTGCCGGTCTTTTCCACGCCGCGCGGCTCTTCTCCCTTTTGGGCCGGTCGATTCCGGTCCGTCACGTGCAGTTCACATAAGGCGATACAGGAGGCAAACGTTGTTTGCACAGAACCTCGAAAGCACTCGCGCGATTGAAGACGGCCGCTCACCCATAGACAGGCTGGGTAATTTCTGGTGCACGTTGATGCACGACTCACTAAGTTGGCCAATTCATGGTCACTATACATGTCTGACGTGCGGCCGACGGCACCTGGTAAGTTGGGAGCGCGAGGCGTTCACTTTTCCGGAACCTTCGAAGAATGCCAACTTATCACCAAATGCCGAACATTTTAGCAGCTCCCAACCAGTTCTCGACAACAGCAATACTGCATTCACACGAGTTCAGTGATGCCGGGGACGGCACGCCGCGTGCGTTAACAAAGGCGAACTGGCTCGATCAGTTTGGCCAGTATCCCGAAAGCAATAAGGAGCATCGAAGATGTTTGGAAGGAAGAACGTTATAACAATGGCCCTGGGCATCGCAGCGATAGCGCTGCCGGCGTTTTCACAGTCGGAAGATCCCGGAAAGAACGAGGTGTCCGTGCAGGCATTGGGCAGTTTCGTAAAAAGTACGACAAGCGACAGCATCCGGAACTCCGCCACCAACAGCGGTGGTGTGCTTGTCAACTACCGCCGCTTCTTCGATATTCACAATGGCGTCGAAGTGAATTACGGCTATGCGCGCAACACACAGAATTTCCTGTCACCCATCGGTGAGTCGGGCGTAAAGACCAATTCGCATGAGGTGTCCGGCGCTTATGTGTTTCGCCTGCCGCTCAAGCGCTTCACGCCGTTTGTGCTCGCGGGGGCGGGAGCTCTCATATTCGACCCAAAGGATTTCCAGGGAGCCGATTCTCAGACGCGCGCAGCATTCCTTTATGGCGGCGGAGCCGATTTCAATTTCTCGCATCACCTGTTCATGCCTGCCGAGTATCGCGGCTTCGTCTATAACTCTCCAACCTATAATCTGACGAGTTTCGATGGCACGGATCGCGTGACACACCGCGCCGAACCGTCGATCGGCTTCGGCTATCGCTTCTAATGCGAAGCCCGGAAGACTAATTGCTCAAATTTACAAAGGTCCGTATGACTGAGGTAAATCGACAACTATCGCGGGACGCCCGGCGAAGCAGACGCTATAGCCATTGCCTTGGATGGCTTTCGCAGGGGCGCGGATAACCTTGATCACCAGGCCAGGTTGGGAGACCATCGCAACGTGGCTGCTGTCGACAGATTGGGTGGTTACACCGATACGCCTTGCCAGGAAGCGTTGCAGGTTCGGCTGAACCGTGCGGTGTTGTTGGCCACGATGTACCAACTCGGCTTCGACCTCCAGGCTGTGCCGGCCACATTCCGGCTGAAAAGGTCGACAGCCGGCGCATAGTGGGTTGCCCGGACAAGCTTTTGCTCTTGCTGCGGGAATCCCCCGCGACGCCACACGACGCCTTCCGGGCGCACCCAATGTTTTAGCCATATTCATTCACCGCGCCCACCCTCGGGAAAGCGATCTTCTGGCCGGAAAGCCGGTGAGTCCGAACACGCGTCTGCGGAACGCCCCCTTGATTTCATAAAACAG
>DATAZF010000133.1:0-27558 GCA_036272235.1 Bryobacteraceae bacterium
CCCAGCATCAGAGCTGCCGCCAGCACCATCCCGCCGGCTACGCGAACTGGAACGCTGTTCTTCATTTGTCCTGATTCGTGCCCCATACTCTGGCGAGCCACTCGACCAGCCGTTCCAGTTCCTCATCCGAAAGTTTCGCGCCGCGCTCGCGCATATCCACCAGCGTCACGCGCCATCCCTCTTCCGCTTTCCTCGAAGTTTCCACTTGCTCCAGGCCATGGCAAGTCGTGCACGCGCGGTTCATCAGCCGCTTGGCTTCCGGATCGGAAAAGAACGTGGTGATCTCCGGTGGAACGTAGGTTCGTGGAAACGGTTTCGTGTTCGGGCCGAATTTCGAGGCCAGCCAGTCGAGCATCAGGCCCTCGTCGGCGGGGGAAAGATCAGCTTCGCCTGGCTTATGTTTTGCTGCGATCAGCTTCTGCCATGCCGCTTTATCCTGAGCATAGAATGCGTAATCGTCGATACCATGACAATCGATGCAGTGCTGCCGGATCACTTGCCATACCGGGCCATCGGGCCGTTGCACTTTGGGCCGCGTCGGTCTGCCGCCAAGTTGCGCGACCGCCGGCATCGCGAGCACGAGAAGGGCCAGTGCCGGCCAGACTCCAGATCTTGACTGCATCCCTTCCTTCAATCCGTCCTTCGCCCGGACCTAAAGATCGATCGGCTTCGTGCTCGAGCCGAAGCTCTCTTTGAGCCCCGTCTGTTTGCCGCCCGCATCGTATTCAGGGAATTTATCGATCCCGTATTTATGCGCCACGGCCAGCAGCATATTCGAGGTTCGCTCCGTGTTGTCCGGGAACACGCGGTGGCGGTTCCCCTTGAACTTGCCATCGATGCCGCCGAGCAGAATAATCGGCACCTTCACGTGCGCGTGCCGGTGCGAATTCCCCATGTTGCTGCCCTTGTAAATCAGGATGTGATCGAGAATGCTGCCGCCGTCGCCATCCGGGATCTTGTCCAGCTTCTCGGCGAAATACGCCAGATTCTGCACGTGATAGCGGTTCATCCGTGCGTAGTTAGCGACGTTATCGGGCTTGTCACCATGGTGCGAAGATCCATGCCAGCCGCCATTGAAGCCGGATTCCGGGAAGCTCGCGCCCGACAAATCCTTCCCGAGCATGTAAGTGGCGGAACGCGTGAGATCCCCCTCGAATGCGAGCGCCAGCAGATCGTACATAAGCCGGTAGTGCACGAGCTTGTCCTGCGGCAGACCGAACGGAATCTCTTCGGAAGGTTCCTTGATCGTCTTATCCATCGCGATCTTGATGCGGCGCTCGATTTCGCGAATGTTTTCGAGATAGGTATCGAGGCGGTTGCGATCACCCGCTCCCAACGGCTTCTTGAAGTAAGCGATCTCCTGTGTGACGGAATCGAGAATGCTCGCGCTCTGCCGGCGGCCCGTGTGGCGCTCTTCCGGACTTGCCCCATCCCCGAAAAGCCTCTCGAACGCTACCCGCGGATTGACCTCCGTCGGCAGCGGCTGTGTCGGCGAGGTCCACGCGATACAGTTCGTATACGCGCAGCTATAGCCCCAGTTGCAATTGCCGAAGTTGCCGTCTTCCTCGACGCCGAGCTGGATGGATTCGAGAATCGTATCCTGCCCGTACTTCTTCGCGATCAGCTGGTCCAGCGTCACGCCCAGATAAGGGCTCACCGCGTTCCTTCGCGGCCTGCAGGCCGACAACAGGACCGCCCCGCGCGCATGGTCGCCGCCGGGCTCTTCCGTCGTGGCCATCGCCTCCGGCATGTCCATTCCCGAAATCAGTGTCAAACGATTCCGGAACTGCTCGAGCGGCTTGGTGATAAACGAGAATTCGAAGTTCGCGCCTTCCTGCAGCGGGCTCCAGTATCCGGGCGCAGCACCATGCGGATGCCAGATTCCGAGAAAGCGACGGACCGGCGCCGCGGCCGTCTGGTTCAGCGGCGTCTGCGCCGGAACCATCGAGTCGAGCAGCGGCAGGCCCAGAGTGACACCGGCACCGCGCAAAAACGTTCGACGTGGAATGAACTTCTTTTCGATGAACATTTATCTGACTCCTCTAGTTACTGGCTCTCTGTTCGACTTCTTTCGTTCTCATCTGAAACGGCTGGCTCTTGATGATTCCCATGAGAATCGCCAGGAACCGGTCGTTGTCTTTATCCGCATCGCGCACGATCGACCGGATCACCGGCATATCTTCGTATTCCACGCCGCGGCCGAGGCTGAATGTCATCAGCTTTTCCGTAATCATACGGACAAACTGCGGCGAATAATGCAGCAGTGCCTGTCGCAGCTCGATCGGGCCGTTGACCTTCGTCCCATCCCAGAGCACGGCCGAAGTATCCAGCGGCACCCCGCCGTCACCGCCCTGCTTCGTGCGCCACTTCGCGTCGGCGTCGAAATTCTCCAGCGCGAAACCGATCGGGTCCATCAGCTTGTGGCAGCTCGCGCACGGCTCCATCTTGCGGTGGATCGTCATCTGCTCGCGCAGCGTCATGATCCTGTTATCGCCGCTCTTGCTGTCTTCGAGCGGAGGCACGTTCGGCGGCGGCTCCGGCGGCGGAGTTCCGAGAATGTTTTCGAGCACCCACACGCCGCGCTTCACCGGCGAAGTGCGGAAGTTCTGCACCCACGTGAGTGACAGCACGCTGCCTTGGCCGAGCAGCCCCCGGCGATACGCAAGGTCCGGGCCGAGATTCACGCGGCGGAACTGCGATCCGTAGATATTCGGAATCCCGTAGTGCTCCGCGAGGCGTTCGTTGAGGAACGTATAATCCGCCGTCAGCAGGTCGACTACGTTGCGGTTTTCTTTGATGATGCTTTCGAAAAGCAGCTCCGTCTCGCGGCGGAAGCTCTTCCGAAGTTCGTCGTCCCAGTTGGGATAGAACACGCCGTCGGGCGATGTCGCAGGCAGGTTCCGCAGATACAGCAACTGATCCCCGAAGTTCTCGACCAGTGCAGAGGCCTTCGGATCCGCCAGCATGCGCCGCACCTGATGCTCCAGCACGGGGGTTGTGTGGAGCGTATTCCTGCTGGCCACGCTGATCAGTTCATCGTCGGGAATACTGCTCCACAACATGAACGACAGGCGCGACGCCAGCTCAAGGTCGGTAATTCGATAAGGCTGTCCGGGGGCTATATTCGCGGGCTCACGCTCGGCGCGCACCAGAAATTGCGGGCTGGTCAGGATGCGCCTGAGCGCAAGCTCAATACCGTCCTGAAAAGTGCCTTCGCGGCGGCCTTCCTGGTAGAACCCCTGCACCCATTCCATATCCTGCGGCGTCGTCGGCCGGCGGTACGCGCGCCGCATCAACGTGGTCAGGATCTCCTTCGCGCATGGCCCTTCCTGCGCTTCGCTCGACGGACGGCAGGTATAGACCTTGCGGAGACTGCGCGAGTCCTCCGGGCGCGTGGGGTTGAACGGCCCCTGAATCCGCAGGAGCCCGATGGCCGGGTAATACTGCAACTGCGGAATCGCATTATTCTCAAGCGACTTGCGCTCGAATTGGCGGATCAGATCCAGCGTGGGCCGGTAATTCGTGGCGAGGAACGTGACGCCAACCATGTGCGACCCGGCCCTGATGGGCACAGTCACGTCGATTGACCCGTCCTTATCGGCCTGCATTCCGGAACTCAGGCCGACGCCCACGTAATCGCGGATATCGACTGTCTCGTTGTCTATCAGGAATTCGAGCTGTTCGCCGGGAGTGTACTTGCCGAGCCCGAAATTCTGCACCGAAAACTTGTACTCACCGTCGGAAGGGAAACTGTGCCGAACCGCCATTCCGCCCCGCGTTCCGAATGGCAGGCCTTCGATGTGTTCGTTCTGCGAAGTGTCGCCGGGCGCGATGTACGCCGCTTCCGTGGGCGATTTCCAGAAGCCGACCGCCGTGCGCGCGACGCGCGTTGCAGCCGTCGTGTAGGCTTCGAGCAGCGTTGGCGAAATCGTCAGCGACCCGGCCACGTTGTCGAACCCCCTGGCCGAGTCATCCGCGGGCAGGAGTGTTGAAACATCGATCTGCAGGTCCAGCAGATCGCGGATGGCGTTGGCATATTCGGTCCGGTTGAGGCGGTGTAGCACGATCGAGCCGGGGTCCGGATGCGCTGCCGCTTTTCGATCGATCTGCGCTTCCAGCCAGTCCCGCAGTCCTTCATATTTCGCCAGGGGCGGCCGGGGCATCCCGGGAGGTGGCATCATCCCGGCGCGCAGCTTCCGGATGACCTGTTCCCAGACTTCCGGATGATCGGCGACCGCGTTGATGTCTTCTTTCTGCAGCGAGAAGTTGGCGATCTTCGTCTTGTCGTTATGGCAGACGACGCAATATTGATCGACCAGTGCGCGCTGGGCAGCAGCCGTGATCGGCGCGGCGGTGTTGGAAGACGACGGCGCTTTGGGAGCGGGGCCCTGCGCAAATCCGAGCAACCCTGCGAGGAATCCGGCGCAGGCCACACCGAGCATTTTGTTTATCGATTTGCCAAGCCGCACTCGAATCCTGTGGCGCATTTTATTGATTTCTTCAGGCAGGCTCGTCTTCAGGTTTGTCCGGTTTTGGATCCCGCCGCCGCGCTCGGGGTGTCCTCAAAGTGTTCGTGCAAGTGAGTGTGAGCCTGATGTTGCTTTTCGTGGCGGATGGCGGCGGCTCGCCGATGAGCGGCCTGGAGGTTCGCCTGTTGTGTGCTCTCTGAGCTGACGGCGCACAGGGAGATCAACTGTTCCAGATCGCTCGCCTGGCACGAAGGGCATGCAGCCGCCGGCGAGGAATGCAGCACCAGATATTCGAATTGGTGCCCACATTGCCGGCATGCATACTCGTAAAAAGGCATGAGCGAAGTCTACAAGAGATCAGATGCGGACACAAAGGGCGCACGCATCATCGGGCCTAATTTATCTCGTTGAAAACCCCGGCACAATGATCAAATTGGATCATTGTGCGAACGGTACGGCCGGCCTACTCGACGCCGTCCAGAATCGCCTGGCAGACGTATTCCTGCAGATCCCAGCCCGGCGCCAGAGTGAACACCCGATTGAAAGTGAACGGTTTCGTCAATGCCTTTTCGTCGTTAATGGTGATTTGGACGTTCAGATGGCCCAGATCCGGCCTGGTATAGCGTTCCGTCAGTTTCATGGCATCGCTGTGGGGCTTTCCTGTCGGATCGAGCCAGGTCTTGTCGTTGAAGCCGACGGTGTCGACCACCAGAGCATCTCCATCCCACTTGCCGATGGAAACGCCCGTGTACATCGTGGGATCCAGTTCGAGCTGCGCGTCAGGCGTTCGTCCGTCGAGGAAGAAACGGCGGTAGCTGTGCGTATTCGCCTCGGAAAGAACGACGATCATCTTAGGCCCCTGCACGAATTTGTACGGCAGGGCCGTCACGCGAACCGCGCCGTCGGGAAGGCAGAACGACTCGGGATCACCCTTGCCCTTCGACGCTTTGCGGTCGTCCCAGAGCTTTTTGGCCCAGGGCTGATACGCGGGCTCACCGGGGATGGTGGTGCTACCCTGCAACACCCATACGCCTGTGAAATCCGTCTTGCCTTCGGGAGTCCGGGGCGTTGCACCGGAGGGCGGAGCAGGCGGCTTGCGGGCCGGCACTGCCGGCACTCCGTTCGGATGCCCCTTCTTCTGTTGAGCGGCGGCCGGCGCGGCAATCAACAGAACGGCGGCAATCGCCAGCAACGCTTTCGCCAGACCGGTCTTCAATTCCTGTTTATTCGTGTTCATTCGTGGCCCAAAGAGTTTTTCAGCGGTCGTCACTTGCTTCCGGCGGGGTGGTTGCCATCATTATTGGCGTGATCGAGGTGGCCAGGGTCCTGGTTGTTTTCGTTGCAGACGTACTCGGTCATGTCGATGCTCTGCTCGATCGTCGTCAGCCGGTTCATGTGCCAGTGACCCATGTAAGTGCCGGGATCGTCGATATCCACATCAATCTGGAGATTCCCGAAATCGGGCCGGCGGAACTTCTCGACCAGATGCATCTGTTTGCTGTGCGGATGGCCCTGCCCGTCGATCCACGAAATGTCGTTGAAGCCGATCGTATCGACCACCAGCTGGTCGCCTTCCCAATGCGCCCGCGAGTCGCCGTAAAAAGTCGGCTTCAGGTTCTTCGGATGGTCGCTGCCGTCGACAAAGAACTGGCGATACATATGGGTGTTGCCCTCAAACAGCATCAACACGAGCTTGGGGGTCGAGAACATCGAAATGTGATATGGCGGGATGCGCGGCGGTCCGCCCGGAAGGCAGCGCGCCTCGAAATCGTCCGCAAACTGGTTTTTGGCCCGGTCTGCTTGCAGTTTGACTGCCCACGGTAGCATCGGGGGCACGCCGGTCGTAGGGGCCGAACCCGGTCCCGTTGACGTCACGTCGTTGCCCGCAATCGTCTGCTGTCCGTTCCATATGCCACCGAAATCGGGTTTGCCGTCACTGAGGAGCGGAACCGGGCCACCCGGTCCGCGGCGCGGCGCGCCTCGCCCGCGGCCACGGCCCGCAGGCGGGGCCGGGGTAGCCTGCGGCGCCGCGAGGGCGCCCATTGTAAGGCAAAGCGCCGCAAGGGAAATCAATCCTGTTGCGGCCGCTGAAATAAGCCACTTCTTCACGTTGGATCTCCTGACAACTCGGTCCGGATGAAACAGGAAAAAGCGGCGCCCGCATCGACTGCGGCCGCCGCCATCTTCCGAATGTTTTCCGGTCTACTGATCGGCGCTCGGCGCCGACGAACCAGCGAACACTTTGCGCCCGTCAGGCAAAGCGACCCGCCGCGCGTTTGCGCTGAACGAACCGTCTTTGGCCCGCGAACCTTCGACTGTGACCTGATCGCCTTCCTTGAGCGAAGTCTTGCGCCAGCCCTGCTTCAGCAACACTGGGATCGCGCCCAACTCGAAATTCCAGTTGGTCACCTTGCCGTCGGCAGACTTCACGTCCACGTAGAAACGAGCGTGGGGATTCATCCACTCCACTTTGGTTACCGTTCCCGTGATGGTGACCGGCTTGTTCGAGTCGTATTCGGCTGCGAACGAGTGGTGCGCCATGGCGGGGACAGCCACTCCGAGCAAACTCAGCCCGGCGATCACAACACCTGCGTACTTTTTCATCAGGAAACCTCCAAAAAACTTCAGCCAGCGAGCGGCTGCGGACACACAACGGAGCGCCTGCGGCACACGGAAAGGCTGCGGCCTATCTTACTGCAAGTGCAAATCTTCTGCAATGGTCCGAACGGATCACTTGTTCGGAGGGCTCACACCTGAGCGGGAGACTGTGTGTTTCAAACCTGACGGCCTGCGATTCGATATCTGAATGGAGTTCCCGGCAGAGTCTTTCGCATTTGCGAATTCAAAGTTCGCCGTAGCATGGATTGGCCCAAACTTCAGACCCTCGAACTCTCGTTCGCTCTTGAATTTGGTCACGTCGGCTACGCCGAAGCCGAGCTTGATCGCGGGCGCCGCTCTTTTGAGCCGTGCTCGCCTGGCGCGGCGCAATCTTGCAACCAAGCGGAGGAGGCGCTCGTCATTTCCAGCCACCCTTTTTCCCCCTGATGGCATCGGACTCATGCCAAAATGCCGCCGATAGAATTCAGCCCACTTTCGGAATGTCCTTGACATAAAGTAATGACTCGCACAATCGGGATCGCGATGGATTGTTCTCCTTGGCGTAGCGGCGATCGGCTGTACGGCGCGAGATATCCAGTCGTAAACTGGATCCGGGGAATGCCAGAATCTCCCGCAATCGCCCGAAGAAATCGGTTCGTGAATCTCGCAATCTGCGCTTTGCCAGCCCTGAGCATCTGCGTTTGCGCGATATCGATAGACGCCCAATGGTTGACCTACAAGACGCCCGGCATTCCGCGCACGGCTGATGGCAATCCGGACCTCTCCGCGCCGTTGCCACGCTCGATTGACGGGAAACCGGATCTCAGCGGCGTCTGGAGTACGCAGTCGTTGATTCAGGAACCCGCGAAACTCCAGGCGTGGGCCGCGGCCATTGCAAAGCAACGTATGGAAGACCTGCGCCGCGATAGTCCCGAGGCTCTTTGTCTGCCCGGTCCGATAGCCAACATAGGTGTCGGCAAGGTCGTGCAGACTCCAGGTTTGCTCCTGATGCTTTACGGCGGCACGCTCTATCGCGAGATCTTCCTCGACGGCCGCAAGCTTCCGAAAGATCCCAATCCCGACTGGATGGGCTACTCGGTTGGCCGCTGGGACGACGACACGCTCGTTATTGAGACGATTGGTTTCAATGATCGAACCTGGCTCCGCGGCGACGGCGTGCCCGGTTCGGCGCAGTTGCATATTACGGAACGGATCCGCCGCTCCGACTTCGGGCACATGGAGATCCGGGCGACCTATGTTGATCCCAGCGTTTTGCTGGCCCCGTGGGACGTCACCACCAAATTCGTCCTCGACGACGTTCAGCCGCTCGAATATGTCTGTAACGAGAATGAGCGCGACCGGCCCCACATCGTCGGCAAGGCGTCGGATTTGCAAAGCATCAGGCTGGAGCCGAAACTTCTTACCGAGTACGCCGGAACGTACGAGTACCAGGATCCGGATCACCCCGACATCCGCCACGTCTACAAATTTGCCGTATCCGGTGGGCAACTGATGCTTTCAGAAGGCCAGGGCACTTTTCTACTGACGACTCTGTCGCAAACGGGGTTCGCAACCAACAACGGTGTTCAGTTCGAGTTCACCCGCGGCGAGGGCGGGCAGGTATCCCACGTAATCGCGCTCACTTTTGACGGCGACTTCAAGGCAACCCGGAGGAAATAGCGTACCGTTCAAAGGCGCTTTTGCCCTGGATTTTCACAGGGCACTTACCAATATTCAAGCCCGGTCCGGAGCTGGCAGCAGGGCCCATCAGCCTGGGCCGAAAAGCCGATGTCGCGCGGGGACCGGCCAGTTGGCGCAACGTGTGAGCGCGACGCCAGATTCCAGACGTTCGCTCCGGTCGAGAATGGAGCCGTCAATATCCCCTGGCCTCGCCTTTCTCCGAGGTCCAGCTTTTGCAATCGTCAAGAGGATCACCGCCGCTGGTTCCCTCACCCGGCCCGACAGTGCATAATAACGCCGTGCTGCGAATTTGCACTCTGTTGGTGCTGACAGGCGTGATCCAAAGTGCGTTTGCGCTCGATCCTCACAAGGCGCTGACCCAATACTCCACGTCCGTCTGGACCCAGCAACAGGGTCTCCCGCAGGACACCATCCGCGCTATCACGCAAACCACTGACGGCTACCTCTGGCTCGGCACCGATGAAGGTCTCGCCCGCTTCGACGGCTACGAGTTTGCGATCTTCAATCGTGATCATGGCGACCTCCCCTCAAACTCCGTCACCGCCCTGGCCGCCGGCAAGGACGGCTCTTTGTGGATCGGCTCCCGCAGCGGAGTGACCCGCTACCGCGACGGACGCTTTCATACTTATACCCGCAAGGGCGGCCTTGCCGACGACCTTGTCTCGGCGCTCTTTGTCGATCACGCCGGCATTGTCTGGATCGTGGCCGGCGGCAACCTCAGCCGCTTCGACGGTTCGGGCTTTACCAATTTCCGGCGTGAAAAGGAAGTTCCGCTGCGGTCGGCCCGCACAGTGACCGAGGACGCGAACCACAACCTCTATGTCTCCGGCAACAGCTCCGCCGTAAAACTGGTCAACGGAAAGTTCATCGATGTTTTCCAGCCCGGTGCTCTCAAGGCCGAGTTTCCTTCCGACCTGCAGGTCGACCGCGCCGGTAATTTCTGGATCACCGGCGTTCACGGCCTCGTCGAGCGCCTGCCCGATGGCACGATCAAAAGGTATGGGACCCGCGAAGGGCTCACCGATTCCTTCGGTCTGAACACCGTCCGTGAAGACCGCGGCGGGACCATCTGGGTAGGCACGGATCACGGACTCGCACGTCTCGAAGGCGCGCAGTTCCATGTGCGTCCGCAGGTCGAGGAACGCGAATCCGTCCTTTGCATCTTCGAGGACCGCGAAGGTAATCTCTGGATCGGCAGCAACGACGGCCTGACCCGGCTCCGCGACGACGTGTTTACCACCTACGGAAAAAACGAAGGCCTGCCGAGCGACGAGCCCGTCGCGCTGCACCAGGGCCATGACGGAAAGATATGGGCGGGCTTCGACAGCGGGATCATTCAGTTCACCGGCACTGGGCAACTGCTCCCGGTACCGGTTCCCGGCATGCCGAAAGTCTTCGTCCGCCGGTTCCGCGAAACCCACGACGGAGAGTTGCTGGTAGCTGCACGCGATGGGCTCATTCGTTATAAAGACGGCCGCGCCCGGACCTTCATCGCACCGGACCCGCAAAACCGCAAGACCGTCTTCGATGCGATGGAATACAACGGCGCCTTGTGGCTGGCGCTGCCCAACGGTCTCGGGGAGCTCAAAGGCGATCAATTTCGTACCGTCATTCCGGCCGGCCCGCTGTTCGTTGAGAATTCCTTCAACGTGCTGGCGAAAGGAAGCGACGGAGCCATCTGGTCCGGCACGATGAGCAACGGCTTGTGGCGATACAAAGACGGCCAGAAGCGCCTTTACACGACTGCCGACGGGCTGGGCAGCGACCAGATTCGCGCTCTCTATCCCGCTTCCGATGGAACACTCTGGATCGGTACGCTCGACGGCGGTTTGAACGCTTTGCGCGCCGGTAAATTCGTGAAGTACACCGCACGGGACGGCCTGCTCAGCGACAATATCCTGGAAATTACCGACGACGGCGACTCCCTCTGGCTCAGCACCACGCGCGGCATTTGCCGAGTACCGCACAGACAGCTGGATGACTTTGCGGAACACCGCATCAAAGCCCTGCGACCCGCCAATTACGCCGTCGCGGACGGGCTGCGCAGCGCGCAGACCATCGACGGCCAGCGCCATGCCGACGGAAGCCTCTGGTTCGTGACCAGCCGCGGCATTGCCGTTTACGACCCGCGCGTGCAGGCAGGTTCGATGCTTGCCCCGTTGATTCACGTCGTCGATATGTCGATGGATGGCCGGCGATTCAGGAGCGATCCAGGGAATGTCGAGAGCGCTCCCCGCCTGCCCCCGGGCAGTGGACGGTTGCAAATCCGCTACACCGCGATTCACCTGCGTGCGCCCGACCGCGTCCAGTATTCCTACCGGCTCAGTGGGCTCGATTCGGACTGGGTCCGGGCGGATGGCCCGCGCGCCGTGAATTACGACAGCCTCCGCCAGGGTCGCTATGAGTTCCGGATCAAAGCGGACCTCGCGGGCGGCCCATCCAGCGAAGCGTCCTTTGAGTTCGATCTGTTGCCGCACTACTACCAGACAGCCTGGTTTCGCCTTCTCGTTGTGCTTGCTTTCGCGGCCCTGATCTGGCTTGCGTACAGGCTTCGCGAACGGCAGGTTCGCTCGCGTTTCGCCATCGTGCTGGAGGAGCGGGCGCGGCTGGCGCGTGAAGTGCACGATACCCTTGCCCAGGGTTTCGTCGGTATCGCTTCGCAGCTGGATGTCGTCGAAATGAGCATGCCCGCCGATGCGCGGCCCGCCCGCGGCGCTCTCGAACTGGCGCGGCGCATGGCTCGCCACAGTCTCACCGAAGCCCGCCGTTCCGTGATGGATTTGCGGGCCGCCGCCCTCGAAGATCAGGATCTCGCGGTGGCGCTCGAATCCGGCGCCCACCGCTGGGCCGCCAACTCCGGCATCGACGTTAAAGTAGATGTCCACGGCGAGGCCGCTGGACTTCCCGAGGAAGTGGCCCACCACGTTTTCCGCATCGCGCAGGAAGCTATTACCAATGCGGTCAACCATGCCAATCCCAATCAGATCGATCTCAAGGTGAATATTGACTCCCGGGAACTAAACCTGCAGGTCGTCGACGATGGTTGCGGATTCGAGCCGGACGGCGCATTTACCTCCCGCAACGGCAACTTCGGGCTGATCGGGATGCGGGAGCGCGCCGAGCGCCTGGAGGGACACCTTCGGCTCGAAAGCCATCCGGGAAATGGAACCCGCCTTGACGTGACGGTGCCGCTCAAATGAAGCCGCAATGAAACCAAAAATCCGTATCCTGGTAGCCGAAGATCACCTGATCGCGCGCATCGGCGTGACCTCGATCATCAACATGCAGACTGACATGACGGTAGTCGCGGAGGCGGTCAATGGGCAACAGGCGGTTCAACAGTATCGCCGGCATGTGCCTGATGTCGCCCTGCTCGACATGCGGATGCCTGTAATGTCAGGTGTGGAAGCGGCCGTCGCCATCCGCGACGAATTCCCCAACAGCCATCTGATCGCACTGACCACTTACGACGGTGACGAGAATATTCGGCGCGCAGTCGACGCAGGGGTCCGCGCCTATCTCACGAAGGACGTGCGCCACGAGGAACTCCTCAAAACTATTCGCGCCGTCTACGCTGGCGAAACTTGTTTGCCGGTTTCGCTTCTCAACCTCCCCTCGCCGCACCTGAGCGCCCGAGAGATTCAGGTGCTGCAGCTGGTCGTCGAAGGCCTTTCCAACAAGCAGATCGCGCACCAGCTCAATATTGCCGACGCCACCGCCAAGAATCATGTGAAAAATATACTCGGGAAACTGCACGTGCAGGACCGCACGCAGGCCGCGACTGCCGCCATTCAGCGCGGCATTATCACCCTTTAGCCGGATTCTGAAGAACTGCGGAAATAGCTTGTTGACGCGCCTGAGCTACCGCAAAAACTTATGGCTTCCAAAATTTCACACATACTGTGGGGACGGGATGGACTCTTGCGCGGGGTTGGTTAATTAACCCCGCTGTCCGGGTCCTGTGAACAGCCCTGCCGACTAAGTCGGCTGCGGATTCACAACCGCCCCCACGCTCTTGATGAAACTACTCTCGTTAGCCGGAGCGCACTACGCAGGGCAGCCATATTCCCGCGCGCCGCGCTCCTTCTGTTGCCGCGCCAGATCCGGACGGCCCGCCGCCGCGCGCACCCGCGCCACGTCCGCGGACGCACCACAAAAGTGCTCTTGAACGCGCAGGCAATTATGATTGATCGCGCGGTTTCCGGCTTCTCTTCTGATCGCGCACGTTCTGGCGAAGGCTTCGCTTTCGTAGAGATCGAGCAAATCGTTGTCGAGCGCCGCGTCCGACGTCACGATCCGTCCATCGATCAGCGCCACCGCCGCATCGTCTTCACGTTTGTACTGCGCGAACATGTATGAGATCTGCCGGTAAGCGTCCGGCGTCTGCGGCAGCAGGGCGAGGGCCTTGCGGGTCGCCCGGAGCGCCCCCGCCGCGTCGCCTGTCCGGGCGTATCCGGCGGCGAGGAACTGATAGAGATCCGAGTCTGCCGGAGGGGCATCGGGAACGGCCGGATTTCGTTTCTTCGCCGCACTCACTTTCGCGTCGTATGCGGCCCGGTATGCCTTGTCGATTGCGACGGCTCGGGTCAGAAGATCAAGCGCCTTGCGGTATTCTCCGGCGCTGGCCGGCGACGTATCGGATGACGCGCCTCGCATCAGATCGCCTTCGATCAGATGATAGCCGCCCGCCAGCCGCCAGGACTCGCGGTTATTCCGCTCATCAGGCAGCGGCTGGAGCAATGCAACGCTCTTGTCGCTCTCTCGTATGACGTCGTCAAGGTTCGCGTGCCGCGGGTCGGAGTCGAACAACGCGGATGCCCGCTGTTTGTGCAGCTTGTAGCTGTTCGGGCTCGCCTCCAGACTTGATGTCGCGATGGTCAGGTCATCGTGCCAATCCGCATTTCTCGCCCACGTGCGGCCTGCGCACAGCGCAATCGCGAGGCAGAAGATCGCCGGAGCATAGTGGGAAATTCCTGACGCCTGTGCGGCCAGAGTGAGCGCAATGACGATGCAGGCGATCAGTCCGATCGATGGGAGATAAAGCAGCCGTTCCGCCAGGATCGTACCGGTTGGAAACAGAATGTTCGCCGTCGGAAGAAAGGTTACTGCCGCAAACCCGGCGAAGAACAGGGCGGCACGGCTACGCGTACAGAGGAACGCGATCGCCGCCAGCGCTACCGCAACCGCGCTCCACGCGGTCCAATCCTGCACACTCCCGGAAGCCAGCGGAATCTGCGGCCAGGAATAATCGGCGGAAAGCCGGCCCGGCCAGATGACCAGTTGCAGGTAGTGCGCCATGGCCTTGATGGCGGTCAGACGGCCGGTCCATAAACTCGCTCCCGCAATCGGATTGTCGACGAAAGGAAACTCGGCCGGCAGCGAAGTATTCAGCACGTACGCTCGCTGGTACAACATCGCCGCGATGGGAAGGAGCGTGGCGCCGCATCCGGCCAGCAGTGTCCGCCATCGCCCCGCAGACGGCCGAAAGAGTTCGAACACGATCAGGACGCCCACGATCGAGACAGCGCTTTCCTTCGAAAATACGCCCGCCGCCGTGGCTGCCATCAAGCCGCCCAGCCAGATCCAGCGGCGCAATCCCATCGCTTCGGAGCTCTTTATATAAAGGAGCAGGCCGCCCAGGACGCTTGCTGCCGCCAGCAGATCGGCTCGCCCGGCGATGTTCGTCACCGCCTCCGTCAACACCGGATGCACGGCCCAGATTGCAGCGATAAAAAGCGGGAATACCGAGAGGCTCGTTTTGAACCCGCTCAGGCAGCGTGAAGCCAGCGCATAAACGAGCAGAACATTGCCGAGGTGCAAAAGAAGATTGAACCAGTGGTATCCAGCCGGGTTCTCCCCATTGCCGAGCACGGCGTAATTGAACAGAAACGTGAGGGTTGTGAAAGGCCGATAGATGCCTGCCTCGCCGGACGGCCAATAGTAACTGTGCTGCAGGATCTGTGCGAGATTCGCGACGCTCAACTGATGTATGCGGGCGTCTTTGAGAATGAGCGTCGCGTTATCCAGCGGGAATCCGGCATCGAACGAGTTCGAATACGCCAGCGCCGCGAGGCCGCACAAACCCACAACTGCCCAGTTGATTCGCGACCATCCGCTCGCGAGGGGTTTCGGCGGTTCTTTGTCCGGAGACGCAGGCCCGCGCTTTTTCCTGATTTTCAAACCGCGATTTCCATGCTCGCTCAGAAAAGGAACTTGGCCGCCAGTTGAATAATACGCGGCCCGTTTGTACCTGTGCTTGTGATTTGGCCGAAGGTGCCGCTGTTGAGCGTTGCGACCGGCGTGCTGAAGTTCGCCTTGTTCGGCAGATTGAACGCCTCCCCGCGCAATTGCAGCGACATGTTCTCCCGCACCTTAAAGCTCCGCACCAGGCTAAGGTCGAGCGTGAAAAATCCCGGACCTTTCATGTTGTTGTAGCCGAGGTTTCCGTAGGTGCCCGGAGCCGCGGATGTAAACGCCGAAGCGTTCACCCAGTTCGTGACAGTCTGACGGGCTGGATACGGATTCAGATTTGCCAGGTTGGGTGTCTGGCCCGGCATCGTGCTGAGCGCCGAATCGACACCCGAAGTGACGGTATACTCCTGGGCCGAAGTAATGCGCACGATCGGCGAGATCTGCCATCCGGTGACCGCCATGCGGAGCGCCCGGTTCGAGAACACCGGCGTCTGCGCCACCACCGAAAGATTGAAGAGCTGCCGCGTGTCGGAGGTTCCGCAGTTCCCGCGGTACGCGTCGCGGTTGCCCGGAATCGCCGCCACCGAAGCTCCCTGCGCGCCCGTCTGCGTGTCGAAGATATCGCCGATGCAGTGCGACCAGGTGTAATTGCCGAGCACGCTGAAACCCTGGCTCAGCCGCTTCTGCGCCGAAAGGTACAACGCTTCGTAGGTAGCGGTGCCCCCGTCATCCACCGCAGGCACTCCCGCGTAGTATTGCCCCTGCAGCGGATTTTGCAGATAAAGAACGCGGCGCAGATTCTGGTTCGCGATCGTCGAGCACACCGTTTGCGGACTCGACACAATCGCCCCGGCGGCGTTCACTGTTTGCAAGGTGCACGGACCTGTTCCCAGGAACCTGGCGTAGTTCAACTGATTGGATGTCGTCAGGTGAATCGTGTGATTCCCGACGTAGTTCGCGGTCAGCAGCCAGCTCGCGCCGATCTGCCGTTGAATGCTCAGATTCCATTGCTGCAGATAAGTCGGCTGCAGATCGAGCGGATGCGTCACCTCATTGCCGAATGTCGGGAACACCGAATTCTTGTTCACGAATATCGGAAATGGATTTCCTCCCGCCGTGTTTGCCCACGGATTGGTAAAGCCCGGCGCCGTCGGACTTACCGCGCTCCCGAAAGGCGAATCCTGCGCGATGAAATTCAGACTGAAGACATGCTCGCGGTCGTTGAAAATACCGTAGGCGGCGCGGACCGTCATACGTCCGTCGCCTTTCGGGTCCCAAACCGTTCCGATGCGCGGCGCAAACTTCAGCCACCTGTCGTTCTCCACGCTCTTTCCTGCCGTGTAAGACGAGTCGCCCGGAAACGTCAATCCCGCCGGCGCGTTGACATAAACCTGGCTCTTGACCCCGGCCGCGAACTGCGCAGGGTCGAAGTGCATGAACTGGCCGTATTTGCTGTAGACCGCGAGATAGGGCTCATAGCGCACTCCATAGGTCACTGTGAAATTCGACTTAATTTTCCACGAGTCCTGTGCGTACAAGCCGAAGTAGTTCTGCCGCAGCGTGAAGCCGTAGATGTTCCCCTGCGCCACTGTCGGCGAGGTGCCAAGAAAGAAATCGGCCATGCCCAGACCCGATGCCTGTCCGCTGAAAGTGAACGAGCCGGTCGCGTTCAGGCCCGACCAGTAGTTCATCAGCTGGAACATGTAATTACCGCCGAATCCGATCTGATGGTTACCTTTGACGATGCTGATGTCTTCACCCACCTGCGGATTCGGCCCCGTAAACGCCGCCCCCGGATTGCCGTTCACCGACCCGAGCGAGAATCCATTGCCGCTGACCGCCAACCGGATCGTCTTGCCGCTTCCGACGTCCGTCATGTTGACGCCGAGCCCGGCCCAATCGTAGAAATTGTCGGGAGTCCTCGTAAGCGCCGTGCGGCTGGCGCTGATGCGGAACGAACTGATGATGTTCGACGAAATCAGGTACGTGTGCCCGAGATTCAGCGTGTAAACCTTGTTTGCTGTGCCGTTCGTGTTCAGCGTCAGTGGATTCTTCCCGTCATATGTCGTCGGGGAATCGAGAACGTTGGTCGTCGCGCGGCCGAAGAATGACTGCCTGGTGCTGATCTGATAATCCACGCGCGCCACGCTGTCGTATTGGTCCTGGTTGCCCGAAAGCCCGAAGGTGACTTTCCCGCACGTCGTATCCGCGGGCGTTGGCAGCAGGCTGGCGATCTTGAGGGCTACCGGATTCAACAGAGAAGGCGAAATTTTGTCCCCCACGAACCCAAGGCTCGACGACAGATTGATCGTGCGTCCGATGTTGCATTGGGGACCGGCAAGCGCGGTGAAATCGCCCGCTATCGCGGCCGGTGTCGGAACATAGGCGATCGTAGCCGGCGGATCCGAACGTGTGTCCCGCTGCTGGTAGCCGGCGAAGAAAAACAGCCGGTTCTTCAGCACAGGTCCGCCGATGGTTCCTCCCCATTGGTTCTGTTTCAAAGTATCGCGTGAGGTGGCGAAGAAGCTGCGCGCGTTGAAGTCCCCATTACGCACGAAATCAAAGAGGTCGCCGTGAAAGCTGTTGGTGCCGGCTTTGGTCACAGCGTTGACGGTCGCGGCGGAGTGCACTCCGTACTGCGGAGGCAGGGCGCTGGTTTCGACTTTGAATTCCTGCAGCGCGTCGGGAAACGGGAGCGGCAGATTCAGACTGCTGCTGACATCGTTGTGATACGCGCCGTCGAGCATATAGCTGACGCCGTTGCCCTGGCCGCCCGCCACCGAGACACTGGCCGCCGGGAAGTTCCGCAATTGCGGAATCGTTCCCGGTGTGGCCATCCCCGAAAGGAAAATCAGTTGCGTCGCGTCCCGCCCGTTCAGGGGCAGTTCGACGACGCGAAGATTGTCGACCACCGTTCCAATACCGGTCGAATGGGTTTCGACCATGGCGGCGTCGGCCTCCACTGTGACCTGTTCGCTGGTCGAGCCTACCTTGAGGTTCGCGTCGATTGTCGGATTGCTGTCGACCTGCAGAACGATGCCGGTCTGGATGTATTTAGTGAAGCCTTCCCGGGTGATTTCAAGCGTGTAAGGACCGATCGCGAGGTCCGGCAGAATGAATGAGCCGTCGGCCGCGCTGCTCGTCGTCCGGACGACGCCGGTGGCCGTCTGTGTGGCCTGCACCACGGCGTTCGGGACACCCAGGCCACTGTCGTCCCGGACGTTGCCGTTGATCTGCGCCGTGGATGCCTGCGCCCAGACGGCAGTACAAGCGACAAAGAACCCGAGAAGAACTTTCACCGACCTGTTCATCTGTTTCCCCTATAACGCTGAAGTCCCGGAAGGCGGGCGTTGGAGAGGAGATTATCAGCGGGTAGATGACGAATCAATGATCCTTTCGGATCATCACGAGGGTAGCGCTGGCGATCTTGTGGGTGCCCAGAGGGGCTGAATACCAATGGGGAAAGAGCACTCGAGAAATTGATGGTCAGATTCGATAGGTGGCGAGCAATCCGGCACGCTGGACGCGATTATTCGCGGGATTCCGTCCGAAGTATTTCTCGACTGAGTTGGCGGCGTTTGGATGAAGAGTGCGCCGCTATCGGGTTCTCGCCCGGATGCGACGGAAAGGTAGACCTGCGCTGCGCCTGGAAAAGACTGCGGCGCCTCACCAGCCGCGCTGGCGGTGGTATTCCGCCACGAGCGCGTCGAGGCGATCGCGGCTGAGAGAAGCCGCCGGATCGTTGGGCAATGGACTCTTCAGGAAGCGCTCGGGAAGCGTGTCCTCGGCCTGCGTCCAGCCGGCGAGAAGGTTGAACTGGCGGCGGGCGGAGACGATACGCCGAGCGGTGGCGCGCATTTCATCGGCGCTGATGTCCCAACCCGTTACGCTGCGCAGCATGTCCGCGGCCTCGGCGTAGAAATCTTCAAAAACGCCACGCAGGAACTTGCACATGATGAGCGAATCCATCAGGGCGGCTTTGTCCTCGGTCTCGATGGCATGGCGGACGGCGTCCAGCGTGATGTTACGGCGATCCACTTTGTCCGAGAAGTCGACCTCGTAGGCGCCGGAGCGGTTGTGGTCCGCGCCGCGGGCGCCGACGGCAAAGCCGAGAGCCATCGTCTGCAACGCCCTGGGTTCGTAGCCGGGAATTTCGAGACCTTTGACCTGCGGGGCTATCGTGATGCTGTCGTGTCCAATCGCATGGGCGGCGCGGCGGCTGCCTTCGGCGAGAAGGTTGCCGATGCCTTCGCGAGCACCGATCAGATCGATCGCGCGCAGCAACGCATCATTGCTGCCGAACTGGAGCCACGGTTCATCAAGCCAGCCGCGCTCCACGCATTCCATCGCGAAGGCGATGGTGCCGCCGGTGCTGATGGTGTCGAGCCCAAGCTCGTCGCATCGCTGCGAGGCGCGCAGAACCGTGTCGGCGTCACCCACGCCGCAGAGCGAGCCCAGCGCGAACAAGCTCTCATACTCCACGCGCACGCCGGTTTTTCCCAGCGAGTAAATGTGCTCGCAGCCGATCGTGCAGGTGACGCAGCTTTCGCGCGTTTTGGAGCGCGTGGCGCTCAATTGCTCCGGTGAGAGGGCCGCGGCCTCCGCAAATGTGCCGGTCTGGAAATTACGGGTCGGAAGCGCACCGAAGCGGTTGAACGTCACCAGATTGGTCGCCGTTCCCAGTTCGCGATACTTCGCCGTTGCCGGCCCGAGCGATCTTTTCGAGAGAGACCGGCTCAGCTCCGTGACTTCCTTCGGATGCGCAAACTCGGCGCGCTGTGTGCCGCGCACCGCGATGGCTTTGATGTTCTTCGAGCCGAGAATGGCGCCGCTGCCACCGCGACCGGCGTGACGTCCATCGTGCGACACGGTGGCGTACCGGACCAGGTTCTCTCCCGCCGGTCCGATGGATGCGATGCGGAAGTTGGCGCCGAGGCGGGCGCGGAGTCCGGTTTCGGTGTCGCGGCAGGTGGCGCCGCGGAAGTCTTCGGCGGATTCGAGCTTCACTTCGCCGTCATCGACGATGAGCACCGAAAGCAGGGGCGCGCGCCCCGCGATAACGATGGCGTCGCAGCCGCAGCTCTTGCCTGCGATCGCGAAACCGCTGCTGGCGAGGGAATCGTTGATGCGCTCCGTCAGCGGGCTCTTGCTCACGACCGCGAACTTCGCCGAGGTTGTCAGCGGACTTCCGACCAGCGGGCTGAACGCGAAAACGATGGGAGCTTCCGGCGAGAGCGGGTCGAGGACCGGAGCGCCTTCCGCGAGGAGCAGGTGCACGCCGAGGCCGCTGCCTCCGAGAAACTGGCGCAGCACGGATTCATCGAGCGGCAGATACTTGCCGGCGCCGCGCGTGACGTCGATTCGAAGATAGCGGCCGTGGTAGCCGAAGGGCATCGGGGTTTTTAACCTCCCGCGTCGGCGGAAAGGATCAGGACGCAGTCATCGGGTCCGAGCGGCGTATCGGGGTCGCTGACGAACCGGTCGCCATTCAAGCTGGCGGCAAAGGCCGGGTGCAATCCTTTGGCGTCGATAAAATTGCCGAGTGAGGGGATTCGGGCCGAGAGCTTTCCGAGGAGTTGACCGAGCGTGGCGGCTTGCACTTCCAGTTGGGAGATGCCTGCCCGTTCGCGTGGAATTCCGAAAAACTCGACTTGCATATGTGCCACCAGGACTGGTGAACTCTGAAGGAAGAACCATCTGAATGATAACATGGAGCTTAGCCGCTCCGACCCGGGTAAAACCACGCCGGCGCAGGTAAAGACCCAGGTAACGATGAAAGATTTTGTAGCCGCATCGACGTTGGAACCCACCGGAGCCGAGCCGCGCTCCAAAAAGAAGAAGGGCGGAGGCGGCAGACGAGTTCGCGGTACACCGAAAGGCCGCCGGGTCGATCCGGAGGCCAGGCGGGAAGTTCTGGCGCTGCTCGGCGACGAGCCCCGCCGGCGCGACCTTCTGATCGAACATCTGCATAAAATTCAGGACCGGTACGGCTGCCTCGCAGCTCCACACCTGGTGGCCCTCGCTGAAGAGATGAAAATGGCGATGGCGGAAGTTTACGAAGTCGCGACCTTCTATCATCACTTCGATGTGGTGAAGGAAAGCGACGTGCGTCCTCCGGCGATCACAGTGCGGGTATGCGACTCGATTGCATGCGAAATGGCGGGGTCGAAAGAGCTGCTGGAACATTTGCCGGGACTTCTGGGCTCGGAGGTCCGCGTTTTGCATGCACCTTGCGTTGGGCGATGCGAGACCGCGCCGGTCGCGGTGATCGGACAGAATCCGATTCCATTCGCGACAGTGGCGCAGGTTGTGGAAAGCGTGGAAGCCGGGCAGATGAAGCACCCGAGAGAAAAGGGGGCGGTCACCCCCGGCCACATCGGGTATGAGGCATATCGTGCGGATGGCGGATATGCGCTGGCAGCCGCTTGTGCAAGTGGCGAGAAAAAGGCCGCCGATGTGATCGCGCTAATGGAGGATTCCGGGTTGCGCGGCCTCGGTGGCGCCGGCTTCCCCACAGGCCGCAAATGGAAGCTTGTGGCGGCCGAACCCGCGCCCAGGCTGATGGCGATTAACATCGACGAAGGCGAGCCGGGGACGTTCAAAGACCGCTACTATCTGGAACGCGATCCGCACCGGTTTCTGGAAGGCGCGTTGATCGCGGCCTGGGCCGTGGGAATCGATGCCATCTACATTTATCTGCGCGACGAGTACCACGGCTGCCGCGCAATTCTCCAGAGCGAGATAGCGGCACTGCAGGCGAATCCGCCGTACTCTGCGATCCCGGCGATCTATTTACGGCGTGGCGCGGGCGCTTACATCTGCGGCGAAGAGTCGTCGATGATCGAGTCGATCGAAGGCAAGCGCGGAGAGCCACGGCTGCGTCCTCCATATGTGGCGCAGGTCGGCCTTTTCGGACGCCCCACCCTCGAGCACAACATGGAAACGCTTCACTGGGTCCGCGCCATTATCGAGAGGGGGCCGGCATGGTTTGCCGATCAGGGCCGTAATGGGCGCAAAGGTCTGCGCTCCTTCTCGGTGAGCGGGCGCGTGAAGAAGCCGGGTGTGCATCTGGCGCCGGCAGGCATCACGCTGCGCGAGCTGGTGGATGAATTCTGCGGCGGCATGCTCGATGGGCATCAGCTTTACGGATATCTTCCGGGCGGAGCTTCCGGCGGAATTCTGCCGGCATCGCTGGCGAATATCCCGCTCGATTTCGACACTTTGAATCCGTATGGCTGCTTCATCGGGTCGGCGGCGATTGTCGTCCTCTCGAATCACGATACGGCGGCGATGGCGGCGCGCAACGTGATGAAGTTTTTTGCCGATGAGTCGTGCGGGCAATGTACGCCTTGCCGCGTAGGCACGGTCAAAGCTTTGCAGCTGATGGAACAGAGGCGGTGGGACGCTCCCCTGCTGCAGGAGTTGTCTCAGGCGATGATGGATTCTTCCATCTGCGGGCTGGGTCAGGCGGCGCCGAATCCGGCCCTGACTGTATTGAAATATTTTCCAGGGGAGGTCGAGTAATGCATCAGGCGAATACCGGTTTTATGGCTAATGCACCGGTCTCGTTCAAATTGAACGGCCAGACTGTTACGTGCCCTCCGGACGAGACGATTCTCCAGGCTGCCGACAAACTGGGTGTCGAGATACCGCGCCTTTGTTACATGGAAGGCATGCGGCCTGACGGCAATTGCCGCACATGCATGGTCGAGATCAAGGGCGAGCGCGTGCTGGCGCCTTCGTGCTGCCGGTATCCCAAAGAAGGGATGGAAGTCACGACCGACAGTCCGCGCGCGGTGACGAGCCAGAAGATGTCTCTGGAACTGCTGCTGGCGGATGTTCCGGAGAAGGCTTACACGCTCAACTCCGAGCTCGATGTGTGGGCGAAGAAGCTCGCGATCGGCAAACCGCGGTTCGCGTCGCGGCATCAACCGACAGAAGATCTTTCGCATCCCGCGATGGCGGTGAATCTCGATGCCTGCATCCAGTGCAATCGCTGTGTGCGTGCCTGCCGGGAGTTACAAGTCAACGATGTGATCGGCTACGCGTTCCGCGGCGAGCATTCGAAGATCGTCTTCGATCTCGACGACCCAATGGGTAATTCCACCTGCGTTGCCTGCGGGGAGTGCGTGCAGTCGTGTCCGACGGGGGCGTTGATGCCCGCGCGCGAAGTGGGCACGATCGTTCCGGAGAAGAAAGTCGATTCCGTCTGCCCTTACTGCGGCGTCGGATGCCAGCTGACTTACAACGTCAAGGACAACAAAATCGTTTATGTGGAAGGCCGCGATGGCCCGGCGAATTCCAGCCGCCTCTGCGTGAAGGGCCGCTACGGTTTCGATTACGTGCAGCACCCGCATCGGCTCACGAAGCCGCTGATTCGGAAGCCCGGTGTTCCAAAGCATAAGGACTTCGTGGTCGATCCTGAAAACTGGCGGGATATCTTCCGTGAAGCCACATGGGAAGAAGCGCTCGATGTCGCGGCAAACGGACTCCGCGAGATACGCGATCGATACGGCAAACGGTCGCTGGCCGGCTTCGGGTCGGCTAAATGCACGAACGAAGAAGCGTATATTTTCCAGAAGCTGGTGCGGACGGGTTTCGGCTCGAACAACGTCGACCACTGTACCCGCCTCTGCCATGCGTCGAGTGTGGCGGCGCTGATGGAAGGCTACAACTCTGGCGCTGTGTCGAATCCGGTGCGCGACGTCGGGTTTGCGGAAGTAATCGTGGTGATCGGTTCGAATCCGACTGTGAACCACCCGGTAGCGGCGACGTTCATCAAGAATGCCGCAAAGGCCGGGGCGAAGCTGATCGTGGCCGATCCGCGCCGGAGCGATCTCGCCCGGCACGCGACATATTATCTGCAGTTCAATCCCGATACCGATGTGGCGCTGTTGAACGCGATGCTGCACGTGATCGTTGAAGAGGGCCTGGTCGATGAAACTTTCGTGCGCGACCGCACCTCCGGCTATGAAGCTCTGGCGGAAAATGTCAAGAAATTTTCCCCCGAATTAATGGCTCCGATCTGCGGGATCGATGCGAAGACGATCCGCGAAGTCGCGCGGATGTATGCGACCTCGAAGGGCTCGATGATTCTGTGGGGCATGGGCATCTCGCAGCATGTCCATGGCACCGACAACGCACGCTGCCTGATCGCTCTCGCGCTGGCTACCGGCCAGATCGGCAAGCCGGGCTCCGGCCTGCATCCGTTGCGCGGACAGAATAATGTACAGGGCGCGTCGGATGTTGGGCTGATCCCGATGTGTTACCCCGACTATCAGGCGGTCACATCGCCCGAGGCGCGCGAGCGGTTCGAGAAACTATGGCATACCGAACTCGATCCGGATAAGGGCCTGACGGTCGTCGAGATCATGCACGCGTCGAAGCGCAAAGAGATTCGCGGCATGTTTGTGATGGGGGAGAATCCGGCGATGTCCGACCCGGATGTCGATCATGCGCGCGACGCGTTGTGCGCGCTCGATCACCTCGTCGTGCAGGATATTTTCCTGACTGAGACTGCCTATCTTGCCGACGTGGTGCTGGCCGCGACGGCGTGGCCCGAGAAGGTCGGGACCGTTACCAACACCGATCGTATTGTGCAGCTTGGCAGGAAGGCGATCGAGCCCCCGGGCGATGCGAGGGAGGACTTCTGGATTCTCAATGAATTGTCCCGCCGTGTTGGAGTGGACTGGTATTACAGCCATCCGAGCGAAGTTTTCAACGAGATGCGGCTCTGTATGGATTCGATCGCCGGGATCACGTGGGATCGGCTCGAACGTGAGTCGGCGGTCGTTTATCCCTGCGTGAAGGAAGGCGATCCCGGAGACCCGGTGGTGTTCATCGACGACTTCCCGACAAAAGACGGGCGCGCGATCTTTGTTCCCGCGGATCTGATCTCGGCGGCGGAGCGTCCGGACAAGGATTATCCGATGGTACTCATCACCGGGCGGCAGCTTGAACACTGGCACACCGGTTCGATGACGCGGCGCGCTTCGAATCTCGATTACATCGAGCCGGAGCCGGTGGCGTCGGTGCATCCTCTCGATCTCGAAGGGTTCGCGATCGAGCCCGGCGGGATAGTAACCATCGAGTCGCGGCGCGGCCGGATCTCGCTTTATGCACGCGCGGACGACGGCACGCCGCGGGGTGCGGTGTTCATTCCGTTCTGCTATTACGAGGCAGCGGCGAACATGCTCACGAATGCGGTGCTGGATCCGTTCGGGAAGATTCCCGAGTTTAAATACTGCGCTGTGAAGGTGACGAAGGGCGGTCCGGAGCCGAGGCGGATGAGTTTCGGGGGCGGGGTATTGCTGCCGGATCATGAGACGGAGATGGTGCGGGTGGTTGCCCCGGAACCGGAGCTTGAGCCGGCGGAAATCGGGGCGGATTAGCGGGCCGTTTTCCCCTGGGTTGGCGAGGTGGCTTCACATTTGGCTTGGACAGGGCCTGAAAGCCAATTTCGGGGCAGAAAAAGCCAATAGCAAACCCGACTGAACCCATACGAAGCCGAATCAAGTTGCCGTGGTTTCAACAACTTAGCCTGAAAACTTTGGCTTCGTATGGGTTATCGACCCGTTAAAATCAGCGCCGCGGCCTTCTTGATGCCATTGATTTAAAGCCGGTTAAGGCTTGGCTGGCGGCGGCGCTTGTGGATGGTGCGGGAACCCATTATTCAGTTTGCAAAGAGCATGAAGACTGTATCGAATCCCCTCGTGGCGATCCGATACGAGCTTCGAGGGACGGAACTTGTCCCCAGGCGATATTGTGCACCACGGATGGTGGCGTCCGACGCGGCGATGACGGTAAGTCTTTTGGATTCAGGATGAGATATTTCCCGGGCGTTGTGACCCTCCACGGCGGTTTGGCGCAACGGGGATAAAAATGGAATCAGAGGGCGACAACCGGCGATAGCCGGGAGTAATTTGATGACGGTCGGCTACCCGCCACTCCAGAGCCCAATCGTGAATCCACTTGGGACGCCCGCGTGTAATCTACCTTTTCAACCAACGTTCATTCGGAACCTTCAGGCATCCGTAGTCGCCAAGTGATGAAATTTGAACCTGCGCCCCCTGAGGTTGATATCGCTATGATAGGCTCACCCTGGTATGCGCATAATGCCATTTGCGCTATTGGCTTTGCTCGCGCTGCCGGGACAGAGCCAGGTTTCTCCGTCTGCTCCCCATTTTGATGCGACTGATGTTCACCCCAGCGCGCCCGCTTTGAATCCGTTCACCTATGCCTCGGGCGGATTCTTGCGCGGAAACCGCTACGACCTCCATAAAGCTACTCTACTTGACCTCATCCGGATTGCTTATCAAATCGCTCCAGAAAACATTGCCGGAGGCCCAAACTGGCTGGAATTCGATCGCTTCGATGTTGCCGGGCGAGCGCCAGCTGATTCTTCCCCGAAAACACTTCGCGGCATGCTTCAGACCCTTCTTGCCGAACGCTTTCAACTCATTGTCCATAACGACAGCCGTCCCATGCCGGCCTACATTCTCGCGCTCGGCAAAACCAAACCGAAGCTCAGCGAAGCAGTCGGCACAGGCGACCCGGAATGCCGAATGGTGGGCACCAATGAAGGCGCGGCGGTTGTCACCTTCTCCTGCCGCAACACGAGCATGGCCTCCCTGGCCACGCGCCTGCGCATCTCAGCCGGTGACTATCTAAAGGAGCCTGTGATCGACAACACCGGACTGGACGGCATATGGGATTTCATTCTCCGTTGGACTCCCAGGGCCCGAGCGCTTCCGGATGGCGCCGCGCGCATCACGATTTCCGACGCCGTGGACAGAGATCTTGGGCTCTCTTTAACTCTGCATGATGCCCCCGCGCCTGTCCTGGTGATTGATCGCGCGGAAAAGCCGACACCCAATGCACCCGACGTTGCTCAGAAACTGGCCCCGGCTGACCAGGTTTTCGAAGTGGCCACAGTTAAGCTCGACAAGAATCCGCAACCTCTGCCCTTTCGCACCACTCGAACCGGCCTGCAGGTACCCTCTGCTCCGCTCAAAACCGTGCTCGGCTACGCCTGGGACATGAACACCGTCCATACCAGTCGCCGGTTCATCGGCCTGCCCAAAGGTATCGACGATGTCAACGTGACCATCGATGCGCGCACGACCAGGACTGCCACTCCATCACGCCTGGAACCTTCCGCGGGCGACGACGACCTTCGTGCAATGACACGAGCGCTGCTCGTCGAGCGATTTCACATTCACTGGCACTATGAAGACCGGCCCATGGATGCCTACTCGCTGGTGGCAAAGAACTCGAAATCCAAACTCAAGCCCGCCGAGCCCTCGCATCGCGCCAGCTGTCAGGAAGCGCGCACGATGGCGAACGATCCTCGCGATACTAATCCCTTGATCAACACCGTTCTCTCCTGCCGTAACGTCACCCTCGCCGAGTTTGCCTCCAAACTCCAGCCGTTCGATGACAACCTGTTCGTTTATCCGCCCGAGGATGCCACCGGGATAGAAGGGCGCTTCGATTTCGACCTCAGTTTTACCGCGGGCCGTTTAGCCGAATCCCCTGAAGCACTCCAAAATGGTGCTGTTCCGCTCGCCGAAGCCATTAATAGACAACTCGGCATTCA
>DATAZF010000134.1:0-21421 GCA_036272235.1 Bryobacteraceae bacterium
ACGTTGTACCAGACGCGGTTGTCGGTCCCGGTCCCAAACACCTCGATACGCCCGTCGGCGTCCACACCCGTTGAGGGATCCGCGACCAACTGGCCACCAAGAGCGGACCACCCGGTCCACCCGGCGGATCCGGTGCTGCTCTGCGAGATTTCCCACAGATCCCTGTCGGTACCGAGCACGAATGCATGCAGCAAGCCTGCAGAGTCTCTCGCAACGGCGGGATTGGAAATGATCGTGCCGCCCAACGGAGACCAGTCGGACCACGACCCGCCCGGAGCCGTCTGTGCGATTTGCCAGAGCTCGTTGTCGATCATCCATGCGAACGCTTCGAGGCGTCCGTCGGCGTTGATCCCCACGACCGGGCGCGCGTTGCGCGAGAAACTGCCGCCGAGCCCGGCCCAACTTCCCCACGAGCCGCCCGGTGTGGTCTGGGCGATGTGCCAGAGAGTGTGATCGCTTCCGATCACAAACACTTCGAGGCGCCCATCAGCGTTGATTGCCGCGACCGGCTCCGCCATGATATAGCCGCCGGCGCTGGTCCAGCCGGAAAAAGAGCCGCCTGGCGAAGTCTGCAGGATGTCCCATAGCGCGAAATCCCGCCCGATTCCGAAGGCTGCGAGTCTTCCATCCGCATTGGGCGCGACGGACAGGTTATCGACCAGAACGCCGTTGAACGAAACCCACGGCCCGAAGCTGCCGCCCGCCGAGTCCTGCACGGTCGTTCCCGCAGTGCTGTCGGAGAGGCGGACGACGAGCTGCAGCCGGCCGTCGGCGTTGCGAGCGACGGCGGGATGGCCTGAGATGAGATTGGGGCCGAGGCCTGTCCATAACGCGCCGAGGCACGCAGCGGGAACCAGTACGAGAGAAGTGAGACATCGGTAAAGCGACATTGATTCGATCGTATGAGCCGCGGATTCGAGGGTCAACGACGAACCGTTCTGTCACCTACGAATCCGGAAGTGGCTGCGTGCCGAAGCAGACAAAATTGCGGTATATCGCCTGCCATGGATCGTTATGTCAAGAGAACCGGGGGCCCCGGCCGATTCCGTTGTGATCATCTCTTTTCGGCGGGGATGGGGACGTCGAGTTGATCGAAGCGGAGCATGCGCCGCCGCATTATTCGCAAGGTGCGCAAATATAAACGAATTCCAGAGAGGGGAGAGTAGAAATATTCAATTCCCGGAAGGTTGCTCAAGCCCCTCGACTATCAACGTTTCTACATCTCTCTTAGTCGAGTTGAACATGAGTCCAAGTTGCTGCTCGATAGCTGTGTAGAGGCCGGGCTTTCCTGAGTCGGGAGCACCAAACGGTAATGTTCCGCCAAATTGTGAATCATCAGGAGTCCATTCCAGATCGAAATTGTACCGCCCCTGCATGCCCGTATTGTCTATGACCGGCCGGTCGGTTACCGCTCGTTGCAATATGGAGGCCAATTGCGGAACGGTGGCATTTCTACCTCGAATCAAAACGTGATCGATACCGCCGCTGGCAGCGGGAAAAAGCGTAGGAGTAAGGAGGGGGGATTGATCCTGTGGCACCGTATCAGGAGAGAGCCTGGAGCCACCTTTTGCCACTGTTAAAACGTACACGGGGAGCTTCTTCTTCTCCGTGCGAAAAGTGAGCTTGAATCGTTCCGTCAGAAGTCTTCGAAGCATCCTCATCTGGTCGTCCAGGGTTGGACGCTCGTCGCCGGGGGTCAGGGCGACCACGTCGAAGCGACCTGCAGTCATCCACTCAGGGCCGCCTGAAATCATATTTTGGTTTAAATTGAAAGCAGCGGCAATCATTCCGCTGACGGTTGTGTTTTTAACGATGAAGCGATGAGCACTTTCCATTCTGATGTACCGCGGTGCCCTGACATCCTCCGGTTTAACGAGCTTAATTGTAGCCACTTCGAACGATTCGAAGGATCGATTATTCCTGCCGGGCGGGACCTGGGCGACTGCCCCTGAAAACAGAACCAGCAACGGAATGGCTTTAAGAATCATCACACTCGTCGCTCTCCACTTTATCGAATGAACCATCAGTTCTCACCGGGTCCGCGGTCCACGTGGTCGATTACACAGACTCCGACAGGTGCTTCAAGATTATCGAACCGCAAAGCAAGCCTTTTCCTGGGTAGTGTCCTAATGTTGCGTTGAAGCGCTGTCCTTCGAAACCGCGACTAATTCGCTGCATGTCGGCAGGCTGAGAGCGATCTGCTGATTTGGAGTCGGATTCGGAAACATAAAGTTCCACGTCCGGCACATGCCACCGGTTTGCGTGTCAAGTGCGACATACGGTCGCGGCAACGTGAACAGCCATCCGTCTCCAACGATGTTGTTATTGACCTCCGGGAAGGGGACGAATCTCTGATTCCCAATTGATGCGGGCTGTACTTCGGTTTTGGCCTGCGGGAGATTACATGAACAAAGGAAACCGCAGAAAACGATCAGCGCGAGCGACCTTGAAGTCATTTCGGTTGCTGTGCCGTCTCGGTTGATTCGATCTCAGTTAGCCCGATAAACCTTGATAAGCATCGCGCAGGCTCCGTCTAAACTGAGGATATGAGCAATGCTCCGTTCTGCTTAATCCTCGCGTTTATTCTGTCCGGGTATTTGCCGTTGACGGCGCTCGCTCAAAGCCAGAGTTCTGGAGGTGTGAGGACGAGTCTGCGCGATACGGACCCCGTCGATGTGGGAATAGTTGTCTCTCGTGGACCAGACTCCGTTACCGTCAAAAATGAACTGTTCACCAGGGTTTTTCGGATTAATGCCCAAACAGAAATCCGGCGCGTGGATTCCTCCCCGCTTCAGGTCGGAGATCGGGTCGGCATCCGTTGCCACACCGACGACAAAGGCACTTCGATCGCGAACATGATCGAAGCCAACGTCGGAAAATGGGAAGGCGTAATAACGAGGGTGCTGAAGGATGCAGTCTACATTAACTTTGATGCGCCGGTTAGAGGCAGCGGCCAGGTGACTTTGGATCGAGCGACAGAATTCGATTGGTGTGGGAGCGATGCCCCCAAACGCGGCTGTACCATCGATGACCTGAAGGTCGGACGCCATCTTGAAACAGTCGGCTTTGTTTTGGGGAAAAGCGAGCTACGCGCCACGAGTGTGCTTAGCATTCAAAACCGTTGATTCTGTTTCGGGAAAGTTTATCCCCGATCCTGAAGTTGGTGGGAATGCCCGGTAGACCGTAGAAAGTAGCGACTCTCACGCTCGGAGCCTTTGATAGGCTCAGGGCAATTTTTCTTAGCGGAAAAAAGGAGAGAGTCGCCTTGAAGAAACCATATCAAATCGAATCGCAACGTGCGGTGAAACGGCTGGAAGAGATGGCCGCGGCTGGAAATCCGACGGTGCAGATGATGCTGCCGATGGCTGAACTGGTGGGTTGGCTGCACCGGGAGTTGGCGAACTCATTCGTCAGGCGGGACTACAGTTGATCCAGTTGCTGATGGAAGAGGAAGTGAAGCAACTGGTGGGAGAGCGCGGTCAACAGCTTCCGGAGCGGAGGGCCAACCGCTGGGGCAGCGAGCGCGGCTACTGCGTAGTGATGGGCCAGAAGGTGCCCGTTGAGCGTCCGCGAGTACGGTCGACCGAAGACCATGAGATCCGTCCGGGCAGCTACGAGATGTTCCATCGTGGCGAGCCGCTGACGGAAACAGTGTGGGAAAAGCTGATGCTCGGCCTGACAACGAGAAAGTACGGCGAGGCCGTTCGTCAGTTCACCGAGGCTTATGGGCTGGAGAAAAGCGCGGTGAGCGAACACTTCATTGAAGCCAGCCGGGCGAAGCTGAAGCAATTGATGGAGCGGGGTCTGGAGAAAAAGAAGTTCTGCGCGCTGCTGGTCGATGCCACTCCGTTCGAGGGGCAGCAGGTGGTTGCTGCGTTAGGTATCGGCTATGACGGGACGAAAATGATTCTGGGGATCTGGCAGGGCGCAACGGAGAATGCCACCGTGGTGGGCGAACTGCTCGGCGACCTGATGAATCGCGGGTTCGACTTCACCGAGCCACGACTCTATGTTCTGGATGGTGGCAAGGCATTACACGCCGCTGTGAAAAAGTACGCCGGCGAAACGGCGCCGATCCAGCGCTGTCAGGTGCACAAGCGGCGCAATGTGCTGGATCATCTAACCGGCGAGGACAAGCCCGGCGTCGCCACAAAACTGAATGCGGCTTATGCCATGGAAGACTACGCCGCCGCCAGACAAGGCGCTCGACGGATTGCATCGCGAGCTAATGCATCTGAATCCGAGCGCGGCGCGGAGTTCTGGCGGAAGGCCTGGAGCAAACACTGACCGTGCACCGGCTCCATGTTCCTCAACAGCTGCGCATGACCTTGGCCAGCACCAACGTGATCGAACCGGCGTTCTCGATCGTCGAAACCGTTTGCCGCAACGTCAAACGCTGGCACCGAGGCGATCAGCGCGAACGGACAGCAGTGATTCAGCTCCCATCGCGGTCACGTGCCCTGCTTCCCAAAACAAAAAGCCGGCTCAGGCTCCCACGAGCTTGAGCCGGCTGGCAGGGACAACTTCAGACCCGTCAGGGCCGCCGATCAGGATGAGCTCAACACGGCCGCGCCATTCAGAGCATGAACCCTCAGCTTAGAAAGTGAACCGAGCAACGATCTGGCCTTGTCGTGGTGTTGCGAAGGTCGTCCCGAGAGTGTTGACATAGCCAAAACCGGCTGTGGTCTGGCTGTTCGGGTTGCTGTTTACCCTGGTCTGCGCTTGCAGGGGATTCGAAGAGCTGGGATTGTTCACCTCCGTACGATTAAATATGTTCGTGAATTCTATCCGGATGTTGAGATTAGCCTTCTCGTGAATAGGGAACACACGCCCGAGTGCCAGATTCTCTACCGGGCGGCGCTGGTAGCGGTAATCGTCATAGTAAGTCGCTGTGCCAAACTGCCCGGGAAGAGGATTCACCCAGGCCGCGGGATTCAGCACGAAAGTCGTACTGGGGTCGAAACAGTGGCAGTTGAGGTTCTGCAGATACAAAGGCACGCCAGGCACCCGATCCATGACAGTGTTCTGGAAGTCCAGGTTACTCAGGGATGGGCTGCTCGTCGCGAGAGGCGGCGGAATCAGCGAGCCGCTGGAGTACTGGAAGAAGCCACCGATCCGCCAGTCGCGAGCGACCCACGAAACTGCCTTAAGCCCTGTCGACCCGGAGCCTGCAAAAATCGAAGGCACCGTGTAATTGATCGCCCAGCTGGAAACCAGCGGCCTGTCCAGGTTATTAAGTGTCACAGCAGTCTGGCGATTACCCACATTGGTAGGCATTGTGGCGCCTTCCATATTGTCCAGATTCTTCGCCCACGTGAAAGCGAAGGTTGCGTCCAAACCGTGGGACAGCCGCTTGGTAGCTTTCAGCTGCAAGGAATCGTACCACGTATCGCCCAGCGGCGCCCAGGTGGCGGTGAGGCCGGAATTAAATTGTGGGAACGGCCGCAAGGATTGGGCTACGGTGGCGGTCAACGGGAACCCCGCATAAGGCACCTTATTCTGGAAGGACCCCGCGGCAGGGGAGCCAATCTGCGCGCTGAGGATCGCAAGATCGACCGGGTTGCTGAGACTAAGTCCGTTGGCACTCAATATCTGGGGAGTCAAGTAGTTGTAGTTGACCAGCTGAGACGTGCTGGATGTCGGCCCGGATGTAGCCCACCAGATCCCACGAGTGCCCACGTAAGCGGCTTCCACCACCAGATTCGGCATGATTTCGCGCTGTACCCCAAGGCTCCACTGGTAGTTCCTGGCGGGTCTGCCCGCGTTCTGGTCGATAACGCTCGGAGGCCCGGCGCCGACAAGTGCGCTTCCCGCTCCAACCAGTGGGAACTGGCCCGGATTCAAATTGGGCCAGGCAATCTGCTGGGCAGTCAGGGGAACGCCCTGGCTTAAAACCATCGCGGGCTGATATGGATTAGCATTGGGACCGAAAGGATTACTGGCTGTGCCGGCGCCGCCGCCGTTGCCATAAAGCGGAGTGCCGGAATAGGCGATTGCAAAACCGGCACGAACCACCGTTTTCGGAGTGATCTGATAAGCGGCGCCGAGCCGAGGTCCAAATGCCCATGGATAATTATTCGCGAAGTTGCACTTGCAGGTAGCCTCGTAGATGGCAGCCCCGGGAATTCCGCCTACCGTGGGGTTCGCCAGGGTGGCCGACAAATTCGGAGCACGGCCATATTGCTCCTTGAGGTAGGTCGAGTAATCATAGCGAAGGCCGTAATCCAGCGTAAACGTGCGAGTCACCTTCCAGGTATCCTGGACATACCCTGCCCATTGCGACCTTCCAAGGCGCACGTCGGAAGGCTCATGGACGTTCCCATTGGCCACCAGACCCAGAAGAAAACTGGCGTAAGGGAATCCAATGGTGTTGCCTCCCACTGTGCCGGTAGAGCTGGTCAGCGCAACGTAGGGAAGCGCTGTTTGCAAGCTGCTGAATGTATAAGTGCCATTGAGAGTGGACAGGCTTTGGTTAATATCTCCCTGAATCAGCATTGAGCCGCCGAACTTAAAGGTATGGTTATTTTTAACCCAGGTAAGACTCGCAATCGCAGTAGGCTGTTCCTGAATCTGGTAGGCATGCGCGCCCGGGCCCAGGGCCGCCCCTGCAGTAGTACCCACAGTCGCATTGCCCAGGCCGCCTTGTGCATTTGCCGTACCCGAAATAACCGGGAAACCCGATGGCTGGCTGAACGGGCCAACCAAGCCTATCTGAGCAGGGTTGAAAGTGCCTTCCAGCGGCTGTCCCAGATTATCCTGCATGAAGCCCGCGCCCAGGTGCAACAGAAGCGTTGGCGAGACAATGCGGTCGAAGCTAAGGCGTGTCGTGTTCGCCCGGATATCTGTGCCAACATCGGTCGAAAGCGGTTCGGGTAGTCCATTGGCTCCGACTGCAATAGGCTCGAGGTTGCGGATCTTAGACCAGTAAAAAGACAATTTATCTTTCGAATCCAGCGTCTGATCGATCTTGATGGACGGAACGGTGGTTGTCGTTGTGCTTCGAAATGAGTTTTGATAGTTATTGGCCAATAAGCCGTTGGTGGGCGCCGGAAGCAGGTTCTGGATTGCGACCGCTACCGGATCAAAGCGGCTTTGCGGAATCGTGTTGTTCGGAAAGGGATCGGTGACTGTCTGCCCGCCAACCGTCCGCGCTGTGGTGGGATCGTAAACTTCGTTTCCAAAAATGGGGCGGCCGAGAGGATCGCTGCCAAGCTGGGTTTTCAATAACGCACTGCTGAAATCTCCCTGGCGATAAGCCGCAGTAGGTACTGAAATCGCGGTCGGTATTACATTCTGGCCCAGCCTGTATTGCTCGAAGCTAAAGAAGAAAAACGTTTTGTTACGGCCGTTGTAGACTTTTGGAATCCACACAGGACCGCCAAGAGTACCGCCAAAATCGTTCCTGCGCGTCTCCGGGCGGATCAGGTGTCCGGTGCCATTGTTGGTGAATGGCTGGCCCGCGTTCAAATCTTCGTTTACAAAGTACTCGTACCCGGTTCCATGGAACTGGTTTGTGCCGGACTTCATGGTTACGTTCATGATGCCGCCGCCCGATTGCCCAAACTCCGCGTTATAGTTGCTGGTTTGAACGCTCCACTCCTGGACCGCATCCGTTCCCGGCTGGTTAAACTGCACCAGACCCTGGCCTATGGGATTCGTTGCATCCATGCCTTCCACCAAAATTGTTTCCGTGTTGACCGGCGCACCGTTGATTTGGACAGTCGAGTTATTCGCGGCTGTCCCGGTACCGGCATAGTAAGAGCCCGGCAACAAAGCGATTACGGCGTACGGATTTCTGATGCCCGAGTTGCCGGCCGCCGCTCCAGTGGGCAACAGAGGAAGATTATCCATCCGTTCCGTGGCGATATTCTGGCTCATTTCGCCGCTTTCCGTCTTGAGCAAAGGAGACTCCGCGGTGACAGTGACGGATTCCGAAGTGCTTCCAACCTGAAGCACAACGTCGATCCGGACGGTTTGGGCTACCTGCACTGTCAAGCCTCCGCGCACGTATTTCTTGAATCCGGGCGCGGCGACCGTTAGCTCGTAATTTCCTTCCGGCAGTTCGCCAATGGTGTAATTCCCGGTAGCAGAACTCGCCACAGGGTACATGGCGCCGCTATCGACGTTTTTGGCTTCGACCGAAGCGTTCGCAACCGCGTCGCCTGTCGGGTCTGAAACGGTGCCGGTGATAGTGCCACGACTTTGAGAAAACAGCGATGTTGAGAACACGAAAAACACTATTGTTGTAAGATGCCAACGCATTTAAATAACCCCTTGAACGGACGAGATGAACATAAAGCGATCGAGACCCGCTAAAGTCTATCCTGACCTTTATCGAGGTGTCAATATCCTGACGTAGCCTTGACATTTGGGTTGGCAAGTAATAGCATGTTCTCGCCGACGGAAGTGCTGGATGCGGGTGAGCCGGTGCTTCAATCGTGGAGAGACCGCAATGACTAAGAGATTGGCATTTACCGCTGGCTTCTTTGGAATACTCATTTCTACAGTTCCGCTGTTCGCCCACCATTCATTTGAAGCGGAGTATGACTTCAATAAGCCGATGAAGGTAACAGGTATCGTAACAAAAATGGAGTGGATGAATCCGCACGCCCGCTTCTATGTCGATGTAAAGGACGAGAGCGGAAAGGTAACCAACTGGAACTTTGAATTGGGCGCCATTCCGGTGCTGCTGAAGCAGGGCTGGAGAAAAGATGCCTTGAAGGTTGGCGATAAGGTAAGCGTTGAAGGGTTCCTTGCCAAGGACGGGAGCAGGCACATGGCGAACGCACGCAGAGTGCTCTTACCCGACGGTCGAAGGGTTTTCGGCGGGTCCTCGGCGCCGGACCCGACCGCGCAATAGCCGACTCTTATACTTAATCTCCCCGAAGCGAAGGAACTGACATGTGTAAGATCTCTCAAAGCCAGTGGCTGGCCGCGGCTATATTGGTGTGTTTGTGCCAAACCACAGGAGCTCAGGCGCAAGGCAGGCCGGGATCGACGTCGCGGTTCCCAGGTGCTGAACGCCCGACTTCGGCGCCTCCGCCAGGTCCCGCGGGTCCGCTCCCCAGAACGCCAGATGGCAAGCCGGATCTTTCGGGAATCTGGAATGGCCAAAGGCCGCTTCCCCACCAGCCGGAACCGGACCTGCTGCCTTGGGCCGCCAAGATTGCGAAGCAACGGGTAGAGAATTATTCCGCTGACGATCCGGAAGCGCGCTGCGTGCCGGGAGGTGTTCCGCGCAGCACTCCGTACCACACTGAATTTGTACAGACTCCGAAACTGGTGCTGATGCTGTTCGAGGGCAATATTCACAGCTTCCGCCAGATCTTTCTGGATCGGACGGAACACTTTAAAGTAAAGGATCTCTGGTACGGCGATTCTATCGGCCACTGGGACGGCGACACGCTGGTAGTGGATACAGTGGGGTTCAATGACCGGTTCTGGTTCGGCATGAGCGGCGAACCCCACACAACTCAGCTCCATGTTATCGAGCGTTATCATCGCCGCGATTATGGAAATATGGATATTCAGATCACCATCGATGATCCTGGCGCACTCGCCAAACCATGGGTATTTAACCGTGTCTCTACTCTTGAGACACAAATCGAGATGACCGAATACGTATGCAACGAAAACAATCTGGATCCGTCGCATTTGGTCGGCGACTCAAAATTCGGCGACTCGAAATAAAGATCGTGCCTACAAATCTCATATCTCTGTCCGTTGCTGCCATGGCGCTGTTGATCACAGCTTCGGTACCGGCTTGCGGCCAGGAGCCGAAAAGCATTCCCCGAACCGCCGGTGGGAAAGTAGATCTCTCCGGCGTGTGGATCGTCAACGGAAGTAACAATTTGCCTGCTGACCCAGCCTATCTGCCCGACGCGAAGAAGAAGTGGGCGGAGAACAAAGCCAATTTGACTAAGAACGATCCGGCTGCAGCTTGTCTTCCCAACGGAGTAGTACGTATCACGAAACTCCCCTATAAGATCGTCCAGACTCCCAAACTTATAGTACTGCTCTCTGAAGGGAATACGCATAGCTACCGCCGATTCTTTCTCGATGGACGACCGCATAATCTCGATCTCGATCCTGAAAGCTGGACTGGCGATTCAATTGCCCATTGGGATGGAGACACGCTGGTTGTGGATACGATCGGGTTCAACGATAAGAGTTGGCTGGACGACACGGGAAAGCCCCACAGTGAAGCGCTCCATGTAATTGAACGCTACGATCGCCCGGACTTCAACCACCTGCAGGTTAGATACACTGTCGAAGATAAGAAAGCGATGAGTAAGCCTCTCATCTTCACACGAGTCTTCAATCTGGCCCCGAACCGCGACCTGAAGGAATACTTCTGCGCCTACAAGGGCCTCGTCTCGCTCAAGTAGCTCCCGTGCTTTAGCGCCGGCGTAAACGTACGGGGTGTCAGATTCATTGCCATAGAGTACAAAATTAGCTCCTCCGCAAGCCCGAAGCGCCGGGCCGGCGCTATACATTAGTCAATGTCGAGCAAGCGCATTCGCCCCGGACACGACGAACGGCCGGGAGATGAGCGACGTTTTCAGCAGACTGCCTGCGCCCTATTCGAGCGGAAGCGTCACCTTGCCCGCGGCGCCATTATAAATGAGCTCAATGGAATGCAGGCTGTCGATCGCACCGCCAAACGAGAAAAATACCAGACCCGCTTCGGGAAGCGACCGCTCGCCTTCCGCAAGCGACGCCATTTTCACTCGCCGCTCCATGGCGAGTTGCATCCCGATGGGCATTTTCGCCGGCGCGGCAGCCGGATCGCTCTGCCCTCCGCCTCCTCCTCCGCCGCCGATGCTGGTCTTCGATTTCGACCCGGTATCGGGCGGATTCCATTCGGGATCCTTCAGCGAATGGAACACTGACTCATAGGGCTGAGCGGGCAGAAGAGCCTTCTTGCCCTTCACGCGAAGCGAGAAGTCCTTGTAGGAAAAATTGACTCGGGCGTCGGGCGGTCCGAAAATACCGACTTCAACGGCGATGTAGTCTTCCGTGGAATAGACCGCATCGCCGGTGGGTACGCCGTGTCCATCAAAATCAGCCGCGATCGTGACCTTTCCGGCCTGGGCATGCGCGCGATAATCGCCGGGCGTGGCGCGCGGAGGCAGGGGCTTTGCCGGATTGACTGCCTGCGCCGCGGCCACGCCACAGAGAGCGATAGTCAGAGCGGCCGGGAGCAGGGCTCCCACCCGGAATTCACGGTGAAACTTCCTGTTGATCATACAAACGCCAGTCTATACGCTTGACGGCCTAAATCCCCGGCAGCCTCCTCACCCCGAACCCATTCATCGGACGCATCGCCCTCCACACCGCCAGACCCAGCGCCACCACCAGATCGTCATGCTCTCCTGACCCGTCGGCCCCCATCCTCAACCTTCCCCGCGCGCCCGCCGTCATCTTCACGTCGGTCAACTCCCGCACCAAAGCGCCCGCTTCTTTCAAGGTGGGCGCGATCTTCAGTTGACGCCTCTCGAGCAGTACCTGCACGCCCGCCATCAAATCCTGCTTGGGCACGCTCCACGCATTTCCCGGACCCGCCCCCGACGCCTTCTCTCCGCCCGTAATCGTCACCGCCGCGACTTCGCACCCGAGCCGCCCCGCCCGCAGCATATCCACAATTGGAGCCCCGACACCCGTTGCATCCACGGCCACTGCAACCTGCCCGCGCAGCTTCTCATCCATCACAATCTCCCGGACGCGGCCGGCCACCAGCGGATATGCCGTTCCCAGCGCCACTCTCTCCGCAAAACAAAGTCCCAGGTCCTCGAACTCCGGCTCCATCCATGCCCTTAGCCGATCGGCGCGCCGCACAATCACAATCGCGGTATGATCCTGCGCCTTCCCGATATCCAACCCGACGTAATACATGACTCACTCCACGCCCCATGTACCGCCGGCGATCCTGTCAGCGGCGCTCTTACTAAACAGATGCGTTTTCCCTTCCTGCGTTCAACCCAGCCTCAACTCCTCCACCCCTTCATCGAACGCCGCTTCCACCAGATCCCTCCCAAAAACAGCGGCCCCGTTATCCAGAAACGCGCACATATACTCCTGCTGGAACCACGTCGGACCCATCGACCGCCGCTCCTTCTCCAGCCACTCCCGGCTTATCCGCGTACACTCCGTTGCCGGCACGCTCATCCGGAACCAATCCTCGCCGCCATGCGCCCACTCTTCCCAGAAGAATCCGCGCTTCCCGAAGGGCGTCGAAAGCAGCCACACCCCTCCGTTTACCGTAGCCAGCATCGGGCGCAACGTCTTGTATGCCGCATCCTCCACCCGCGCCGCCTCGTCGATCACCAGCAGCGACACGGCGGAGAATCCTCGCGCTGTCGCTTCAATCCCCGGCAGACCTACAATCCGCGAGCCGTTCGGCAGCATCAGCGATATATCGGTTGCCCCAGGAGCACCGCGCTTGCGGATCCCGAGCCGCGCCAGCATGGCAGCCGCCTTGTGCATCAACTCGCCGCTCTGCCGACCGCTCGGACTCGCCACCAGCACCAGGCTCCCCGCATTCGCGCACGCGTGATGGACCACCTTCGCCGCGCCGAGCGTCGACTTCCCCCACTGCCGTGTGCAATTCAGGATTCCCCACTTCGCCCCGGACCGCAGCACCTCCGCCTGCCGCTCATCCGCCTGAAACCCCAACCGCACCCGCGCCCATTCCACAACGTCGAACGCGCAGCTCTGCTTCGCGCGCGGAGGCTTGTTGACTTTGAGTGCGCGATACGTATCCAAGCCTCGTAGTACCACGCCCCGCAGCCCTCGAAACGAACGTCAAACGGCGCGACGAAGAAAACTCAGCCGGTTACATCCGAAAATAAATTCGCACACACAGTCACCGAGACAGTTTTTCGAGCCATCCGTGAACATAGCCTCCGGGAAGCGCGCCGCAGTATAATGACCGGGACCCGTCGAAAGGAACATATGAAGCGACGAGCGCTCCTCTTTTTCTTCACATGCGCGGCCGCTGCGCTGGCGCAAGGCAATTCAGATTGGCACCGTGAGTTTCCGTCATTCAAGATCGCGGGGAATCTTTACTACGTCGGTACCGCCGATTTGGCCGTCTACCTGATCAACACGCCGCAGGGCAACATCCTGATCAACTCCGATTTCGAACAGGACGTGCCTCTCATAAAAAAGAGCATCGACCAACTCGGTTTCAAGTACAGCGACACGAAGATTATCCTCATCAGCCACGCGCACGGCGACCATGACGCCGCAACGGGTTTGATCAGGAAGGAAACCGGCGCGAAATTGATGGTGATGGATGCCGACGTCCCCGAAGAGGAGAGCACGGCACCGGGCCGTCCAGGTGCTCACGTGGATCGCGTGCTGCACGACCGCGACACGGTCGAGCTCGGCGGCGCCAAACTGGTGGCGCATAAAACGCCTGGGCACACCAAAGGATGCACGACGTGGACGATGCGGGTAAACGATGGAGCGCGCACGTTGAACGTCGTCATCATCGGCAGCCCAAACGTGAATGGCGGCTACATTCTGGTCGGCAACAAGAATTATCCGGGGATCGCCGACGATTACGCCACGACGTTCGCAGTACTGAAGAGTCTTCCCTGCGACGTTTTCCTGGGAGCGCATGGCGCTTACTTCGGCCTGAAGGCGAAGTACGAGAAGATGAAGGCCGGCGCGGCGAATCCGTTCATCGATCCGGATGGCTACAAAGCATACGTCGCGGAGCGTGACGATACGTTCCGCAAAGAGTGGGCGCGGCAGAAGCAGAATCCCGGCTCCCCGGCGCCATAGCAACGCCTCATCACTGGCTCAACCTCGGGATTCCTGAGGACCCGCGCGCTCCTACCACCCGGCGCTGCCGTTCTTCCTTGCGGCTCCTGAATCACGAAATGTACTCTTGAACATATGCATCGAGGGATTTTGCCGCCGGGGATTTTCCTGAGCCACAACCACGCAGACGGGCCCTTTGTGCGCCGGACTATTGAACGCTCAACAACGCCTGTGACAAATTTCGTACTATATAACCGGCCACGAAACGCCCCGTGTCTGGGGCGCACGGGTTTTCAAGCGACGTAGACAGCCTGGGCTCGCCGAATCGGCCGTCGCAGCTGGTCCAGGCGCATCAGACCACGGCCCGTCTGGAAGCGGTTAGACGCGGTGCCTGGAGAAATGTCGAATGGCAGCCAGTATTCATCAGTTCCGGAAACCTGAACAGTGCGTGTATTGGAACAATCCGGAGTCCGTGCGTCGCGTCCCCATGAAGGATTTTTTCGAGTTGATCGATACGTACGCCTCCGAGAGTCACCTGCGCAGATATCTGCTGAAGTGCCGGGAATGTGGGCAGCTCTATTTTTTTGAGTTTTATGAATCGATCGATTGGGAAAATGGTAACGATCCGCAATACAGCAAATTCATTCCTGTCGCGACGATGGACGATGCGGAAATGTTGAAGAACGCGAGCCCCGGCGAATTACCGCGGTTTTCTCCTTCGCTCAATATCGATTTCCCGAAGGACGCCGAAGCGCCGACCGTGTATTGGGTGGGAAAGCTCCCGCCCGCGCCGGTATCGGCCTTATAGGCGGCGAAGAATCCGGGATTCGGGAGGTCTTTTCACGCGCGGCCGTCGCATGTTAATTTCTCCTCTATATGGAGCGCGACGGCGCTATGCATGAGGAAAAGATCACCGCGGATCGGCTGACTGCATTTTCAGACGCGGTCTTCGCGGTGATCGTGACCGTGATGCTATCTGTTCATCGCGATTATCTGGATCAACCATCATCACCTTATGCGGTTCGCGGGCCCTCCCACGCTGGGGTTGATATGGATCAACTTCGTCCATCTTTTCCTGGTCTCGCTGCTGCCGTTTGCGACGGCATGGGTCGCGGAAACGAGGCTCGCGTCATCCCTCGTCGTACTTTACGCGGGGCTGTTTGTATGCATCGACCTGGCGTATAACATCTTCGAGCACCATGTGTTCGCGCACGCGGAAAAGACCCACGTCTCCGCGCGCATGCGGCGCATCGCGAGGCGCCGGTCACTCGTAGCTCTTGCGGGCTTCACGACCGCTCTGCTGGCTGCGCTCGCGGCGCCGCGCATCGGCTTTGGCCTGATATGCGGCGCACTTGTTCTGCACTTGCGGCCGGATGCGCGTAGCGGCCACTCATAGTTGTGCCTTCATAAATCGATCACCACATCGCCGGCCGGTTGTGAGCAGCAAACCAGAAGGTTGCCGCCGGCGGGTTTGTCGAGGGGCTCGGGTGCATAGACGACGGCCCCCGAGACCAAACCGCTTTCACAGTTGTGACATACACCGGTGCGGCACGACCAGCGGACCGGCACGTCGCACGCCTCGGCCAACTCCAAAATGCTCTGGTAGCCGGACGCCTTCCAGTGCGCGGCGATCCCACTGCGCGCGAAGGATACAAGCGGACCGGTGCCGGCATCGTCGGCGGGCGGATGCGGAGGCCGGATCGTTGCGCCGACGATACCAGGGGTCATCGACTCGCCGCCGTTGAAGATTTCGAGGTGAATCCGCTGCGGCGCGACGCCAAAGGCTGAGAGCGCCTCTTTCATGTCCGCCATGAAGTGAGCAGGTCCGCAGAGGTAGACATCCGCGTCGCGCGGGACAGCGATCTCGTCGAAGACGGACCGCGAGAGGTGACCGGCAGCGTCGAAATCCTCATGCATTTTGTCGGCCGGGCCCGGCTTGCTGTAACAAACGTAGCTGCGTCCGTGCGCCAGGGCGGGCATGAGGCGCTGGACTTCGCCGGCGAATGGGTGGTGCTGCCGGTCGCGAGCCGCATGCAGCCACAGGACCTGGCGTGTCGAGCGGGACGCCGCCAGAGCCTGCAGCATGGCCACCACAGGCGTCGCCCCGATTCCCGCGCTGAGCAGAACCACCGGACCCTCACCGGACTCCAGGATGAAGCTGCCGCGGGGCGAACTGACATCGAGACTATCGCCCACCCGGAGATGTTCCCGCAGCCAGGTTCCTGCCTCTCCGTTGGGCTCGATCTTCACGCTGATTCGATAGCGCTCCGTTGAAACGGCGCCTGAAAGCGAGTAACTGCGAAAAAGCGGGGAGGCGCCGGCAGTCGCTTGAAGCCGCAAGACAACGTACTGGCCGGGCAGAGCGGCGGGCAACGGACGACCGCCCTGGCTTTGCATCGTCAACGAGAGGACGTCCGCGGACTCGTGATCGATTGCGATCACGGCGAGCGGGCGAAATCCCGAGGCAGCAGGATGCGCAGCCGCTGCCGGCACGAGGCCCGCGTTCCCACTCCCGCCGCCGGCCTCGCGCCGCAGCAGCGACTCAAACGACGAGCGCCAGCCGGGTGAAAGCGCTTCGATGCGCATGGCGCGCTCCAGTTGATCGCGCGGATGATTGGGCGAATACAGAAGCGCGTTCGTCTCTGCGACGGTCATGCGCTCCTTCGCTTCTCCCACCTTCACAATTTCGTCGCCCGCGCACACCTCGCCTTCGCGAAGTACGCGGAAGTAGAACCCAGGCCGTCCGCTGCCTGTCAGCAGAGCCGGCATACGGGGTTCGTTCATCCGGATTCCGACCCGATAGCAGGTGACGCGGGGTTGAGTGACTTCGAACAGAGCGCTGCCGATCTGATAGCGATCGCCAACGCACACGGCATTGTCGGGCAATCCTTCAATCGTGAAGTTCTCGCCGAACTGTCCATGGACGAAGCTGGTCCGCTGCAGCTGTTCCTGCCAGTAGCGATACGATTCGATCTGGTAGACGAACACCGCGCGCTGCTCACCACCGTGCCCAGCGATGTCGCCCTGGCCGTCTCCATCCAGATTCAACGAGCCAACCCGGCAGCGCCCACGCACGGCGTTCTTCCAGACTGCGGTGTGCACGATGCGGCCCTTCCACTCGATGTCGCGTGGAAGGCCGACGTTCACCGACAGGAGGCGAGCCATTTTCCTTTGGGGCCGTGTGAGCCTGGCGGCGAGTTCTCTCTCATGGATGCTTGCGGGGTGGCAGCGACTCGGAAACATCGAGGGCGCGGTCCGGACCGTGCGGAATCACCGTCTGGCCGGGCTCAAGCCGGAGTTGGGAGCCGTCGAGGCGCACCGAGACGATATCGGGTTCAAACGATACGAGGTTTGAGATAGGGCCGACCTGCGGCCAGGCGTCACGATACGACCACGCCGCCAGGTGGGCGTCACCGATGTCGTAGTAGCTGCAGATCCCTTTGTAGGGGCAGAAGGTCTGGTGTTCCACAAGGGTCATGGCGGTTTCATCGATTTCGGCGCGCGGGACGTACCAGCGGGGCGCGAAACCGGACTCGTAAAGGGCGACCGGCCGTTTCGTATCGGCCACTATGCGGTCACGATGGCGAACCACGAGGTGACGGGAAGACTGGCGAATGTCGATGCGATGGTAACTGTCGGCCGCATGCCCCATGATTCGTTCGTCTTCTTCGTAGAAAGCGTCCATGGCAGGCCAGGCGAAGGCGACCCGTCCTTGTAGCTGGCTCGCGTGGGCAGGCAGGCCGGTGTGCTGCCACGCTCCTCGCGGCGCGGTTTTATTGCCGCCGTGGACGGCGTACCAGGAGGTGGGCCCGAGGTCGGAGTGCCGGGTCGTATGGTCTGTCGGTTGAAGAGTGTCCGGAAGGATGTGAGCCTCCGGAAAGTAAGCCATTGGATAATGGCCGGGTTCGAAGAGAAGGAGGACATCCTCGCTGTCGGCAATCCAGATGCCGCCGAAGCGGACGCGCATGCGCCGCCGCAAAGGCTCCGCGTATAACAGCCTTTCGGGCAGGGGTTCGGGCACGAGGAAGCGGCCGATTGCTCCTGGTGAGAGCGGACCTTGTTGCCACGACAGTCCCACAGTTCTCTCCTCTCAGGAGTGACCAGCGGGTGCTGGCCTTCCACGTAAAATGCTACGCTGCTGACCGGGCGAGCGCAATAAGGCCATGTCACTTGCAATACGAACCGGCAATGCGAAGCCGCAGCTGATTTCGCAGACCAGGCCGATTAACAATCGGCCGCAGGATGCCATCCTGCCCTACGTGCGCAACACTAATTAGACACTCGGGATTATGCCGGTGCTGTCACCGAATTTGTCGCGCTCGACCCCGACTTTCTGCAGCAGGGTCAAGTGGAGATTGGCGATCGGGGTACGCTCCGGGAGCAGAATGTGCTGGCCGCCGAGTTTCATTTTGCCGGCGCCGCCGCCCACCAGGATGTTCGGCTCGGGATAGTTGTTGTGCAGGTCGCTGTTGCTCATATTGGATCCGTAGAGGAAAATCGAGTGATCGAGCAGTGTGCCCTGGCCATCCGGCGTTGCCGCGAGTTTGGCAAGGAACTCCGCGAACTTCTCCACATGCCAGCTCTGGATTTTTACCAGCTTGGCGATTCTCTCGAGATCGTTGGCGTGGTGCGATACGGGGTGGAAGGAATCCGGAACGCCGATGTGGTTGTAAGTGCGGTTCGTGCCTTCCGCGGCCATGATATACGAAGCCACACGCGTGATATCGGCCTGATAAGCGAGGGCGAGCAAGTCGAACATCAGCTTCACCTGGTCGGCGAAGGAGTCCAGTTCCCCAACGGGAGCATCGGGGATTTTGACCGCAGAAAGATCTTTGGCCCCCGCTTTCCGGGTGCGCCGCTCAATCTCGCGGACGCTTTCGAGATAGCCGTCGAGGAGGGTCTTGTCAGGGCTTCCGAGGTCGCGCTGCAGGCTTTTTGTGCCGTCCAGAATCAGATCGAGGAGGCTGCCGGTCTCACGGCTGATCGATGCCCGCTCCTGCGGCGTGTCGCCCTCGCCGAATAACTGGAGGAAAACCTTGCGCGGATTGGGTTCCATCGGCAGGGGCGATTCCGCGTCCCGAAAAGACAGAGTCGAATACGATCCGCCGCCGCCCGCCGCCGACTGAACGATGGTTTCCGAGGCGACTTCGAGCGATGGCAGAGGCGTGTCCTGGCCGATCACTTTCGCGATCACCTGATCGAGCGTGATGGCCATGTGGGCGCGGGGGCTGCCGGTGTCCGGGCGGGTGGCGCTGAGCCAGGTAGCGGGCGTGAAGGAATGGACTGAGCCCGCTGTGGCGGCGTTTTCCAGATTGCCGAAAGACGAAACATACTTCTTGTATGGCTCAAGCGACGAGAGGATCGGGCTGAGCTTGAAATTGGCGCCGGCGCCGGAGGGGGTCCATTTGTCTGCCGCCGGACCATGCGACGTGTTGGCCATGATGGCGCCGTGCGGGAGGTAGAAGAAGCCGGTGCGCAGGCGGGGCGCCGCGGCGGTTTGGGCGAGAGCGGTGTGGGCGGGCACCATGGCGTCGAGGAACGGCAGGCCCAGCGTTACGCCAGCGGCTCTCAGGACCGCTCTGCGAGGAATGTGCTTCTTTGTAAGGAACATGTTTCTCTCCTATTTCCGACCGGGCGGATTGCCAATCTGCCCCGCGAGTTCCACTGGTCCCTGCTTGCGGAAAGCGTCGCTGTTGACGATACCGAGGACGAGTGCCGACAATTTGTAATCATCTTTTGTCGCCGCACGGGCGATGGCGCGAACCTGCGGCATGTCGAAGTATTCCAGCGGGCGGTTGACGGCGTACATCATCAATCTTTCGGTCACGGTCCGTGCGAAGGTTTCGGGGTGACCTGCGAGTTGTGCTCTGAGATCCACGACACCGTTGATCGGGACGCCGCTCGGCAGTACGGTGCTGGCATCGATCGGAGCGTCGGCCTGGGTGTCTCGCGTCCGCCATTGGCCGATCGCGTCGAAATTCTCCAGAGCCAGACCGGTGGGATCGATCACACCGTGGCACATCCGGCAGCTTGCCTTGTCGCGGTGTTGTTCGAGCCGGGCGCGCACCGTCTTCGGCTGCTCACCGGCTTTTTGCGAGAGGTCGGTAGCGGTATCCGGCGGCGGAGGCGTGGGCGGAGTGCCAAGCAATTTATCAAGGACCCACGCGCCTCGCAGCACGGGAGAGGTGCGGTCGCCATAAGAGGTCCGAAGCAGCACGGCGCCTTTACCCAGCAGGCCGGCGCGTTCTTCTGATGTAAGAGTCACCTTACGAAATTGATCGCCCCTCACGCCGGAAATACCGTAGTGGCGGGCCAGCGGCTCATTGAGGAACGTATAGCCGGCGGTGAGGAGTTCCAGAACGCTGCGGTCATTCGAAAAGATGCTGGCGATGAAGTCCTGCGCTTCCACCTCGAAATCGTGGCGGAGTTGCTCGTCAAAGCCGGGGAATAATTTCGGGTCGGGGATGACCTGATCCAGATTGGTGAGGGTCAGCCATTTCATGGCGAAGCTGGTGACGAGGCTGGCAGAGCGGGCGTCCGCCAGCATGCGCTTGACCTGTTTGTCTAAAGTGCCGGGCCGGGTCAATCCATTCGCCGCCGCGAGCGACAGGAGTTCCTCGTCGGGGCCGGTGTTCCACAGGAAGAAAGAAAGGCGGGAGGCGAGCTCGAGATCGGTGAGAGCGAACTCGGTGTCAGGTGCGGTCCCTTTCTGTCCACGAATAGCCCGATAGAGGAACTGGGGACTGACCAGTACCGCGGCTACCGCCTGCTCGATTCCCTGATCGAAGGTTCCGCCGTCGCGGCGCCCCGCTTCGTAGAACGGCATGAGGCGCTTCAATTCGTCGGCTGTGACTGGCCGGCGGAAGGCGCGTCTGGCGAGGTTTTCGGTGATCTGGCGGGCGCAGGCGGCGTCTTGTCCCGGCGTTTTTGGCTCGCACACAAAGATGAGCGCGCGGCTGGGCGTTTGCGAAATGCCTTTGGGGTCGAACGGTCCGGCTATCTCGACACCGTCGCGAAGATGCGCCTTGCGGTCCATGGGGGCCTGGCTGCCGGTCAAGCCGTTATAGCCTTCCGGCGTTTGGAAATTTTCGTCCGACTCCACATGCGAACGATCGACGAAAGCCACGACGACATCGCGCACTCCGGCTTTGACCTGCACGGGAATCTTCGTAAAACGGCCCATGATTTCGGCACGCCCATCGCCGGCCTTGCGATCGCCGAGGGCCTGATCCGCAGGGCCGCCGATCGGCTTGCGGAACACGATGCGTCCATCGATCATGATGGCGAGCGTGCTCGCATTTTCAAGAGCAGCGGTGTACGGTCCCACCGCAAGGTCGTTAATGGTGATGCGATATTCGCCGTCGGCCGCGAAGGTGTGCTTGAACCGGATGCCGCCGCGCGTGCCGGGAGGCAGGGGGACGTCAGGATTCTCGTTGGCCGGGATGGAATACTTCACGCTCGACACGCGCGGGTTGGGATTGCCGACTGCGAGGCGCGCGACTTGCCGTGCCGCGGTCACATACTGATCGAGGAACGCGGGAGAGACGCTGAGGGCGGTGGCGATGTTGTCGAAGCCCTCGATCTGGATATCCTGCGGGAGAACTTCCTTCGCGTTGACGTCGACGCCCACCAGCGCTTTCACGGTGGCGGC
>DATAZF010000135.1:0-4781 GCA_036272235.1 Bryobacteraceae bacterium
CGGAACATCAGATTCATCGCCTGTATCTGGCTGGTGAGGCGCACCTCGGCAGCGCGGACATCGTCAGGAACCGGGGAACCGTCAATGGATGAATTCCTTTGAGCCTGGGCCAGACCCGACCTGGCCCGGGCCGCGCGATTCATTACCGCGCCGTAGTGTGTCATAAACTCCGGCTGCCCGCCGCTTGAAGTTGTCGACGAGGCTGGACGCGCCGGAAGGGGCGGTGGCGGTGCTTGAGCGGCCGGTGGTGCCGGAGGTCGCGCAGGGCTTCCCGCGACCGATGGCGCAGGCGTCGCGACATCGCCCAACTGAGGCGCGACTCCTTCAATGGGAGCGTAAAGAGTCTGGCTGATGGTCCGATAAGTTTCGTCGGTAATCTGCGTATGAGTCTGCTCCTGGGTGCGCACCAGGCCTCCCGGCACCTCATCGCTCGTCCAGGTCTTCGTAAAGGTCAACGGATCGTTGGCCTGGGTGCTGCACTCCCATCTGGTCGGGATGCTCCTCCCATTAATCACCAGCACCTCTTCACCGCTTGTGATGATCCTGCGTGGGTCGTTCACCGGCGCGCCCGGCGGCGCTTGTTTCGCTTTGAAGATCTGTCGATCGACGGAAGAAGTGTCGGGGCCGTTCCTGCCCGCGGTCTTCCCGGACACCGTCGATTCCAGCGTCACCACGGCCTGCTCGTCGTCAATCGACTCGAGCTTGAAGGTAAATCGTGAGATTGTGGTTCTGGTGTACTGATTGGTGCCCGGTTTGTATTCGCGCAGCAAGTCGTGCTGATAGCCGGCCTTCGTACCTGCCGGAAATTTCTTCCAGGCAAGATACCGAGGGGAATCGACAAGATTTTCGGCGGGTAAGGGAACCTTCATCCAGTCCGGCGCCGACTCGCGAAAATTCGCCAGTGCGCCGGCATCCAGCACCTTCAACTCCCGCGCGGTCAGGAAGCGGATGCCAGCTCCTTCGCGCCAATCCTGAACCTGACCCAAAATCTCAATCGGCTTGCCTACAAGACCCGAGAAATTCTGGCCATATGTCTCCAGGATCTCCGAGTTCGGCGTGAACACCGTAAAACGATCGTTCTTCGATTCTTTGAAATGAATCGTCGCGTACCGCGGTAAACCGCTTGTATCCAAAACGACACCGGACACCGTACCTCGCACTTGGACGACTTTTCCCATCCAGCGTGGATCGTAGGAGTTGGCGCGGAAATGTGCGACCTGGCCATCCGGGATGACCGCTTTGGAATCCTTCAAAAGCGCCTGGAACCAGACACGCAATGGCTGTGACTGCGGGTCCCCGGCAATCTTGCCCTCGGAATCTTTGGGGATGTCTTTCAATCGCCCCGCCGCGGCCAGAACATTCGCTTCGCCATATTTCGCCACAAGCTGCGTGTAGACCGAATTGGCCTTCTGCCAGGTGTCTTTCATGTTGAACGCGGCGGTCGGTTGCATAGTCAGCAACGTGTTGGGGTCGAAAGCCAGCGCCATGGCATAAGCGCGAGGGCTGCTTTTGGTCACCTGGCTCAGGAAGAGATAGTACGGGTTCGGGGACGGCGACGCGACGAATTCGCCGATCTCGACCGGGGATCGCGTGGCAAGCCCGCCCACCGAATTCTTCGGCGCGTGCAAAGTCGCATTCGCGGCCGCCAATACCTCCTTCTGGCCGAACATCTTCACGAAAAGATTGTAGAGATCCAGCGTAGCGGCGACGGGGTTGGGCAGGTCGTCCTGCTTATTCTGGCCCAGCGCCCAGCTCACGTCCGCCTCCATCTGGCTGCGGATGTAAACGTCGCCCTTGATAAATCGGGAAAGATCCAGGCCGCTGGCCATAAGCTCCGCCCAGTTTCGGGCATCCTCGTAAGCGTTGCGCCAGTTGGATTCGTCCTGCAAGGTGTCTATCAGCAGGCTCGGGTTGGCTGAAGGATCGTTCAGCATTTTGGCAACGAATTGCATGAGGTTTTGCGCACCGTCCACCACTGCGCTTCCCGATGGAGCCTTTTTGTCTTCCGCCCGGCGCATCGCGGCCACCCACCGCGCGAACAAAGGCCGGGCGTACGGCCGGATGCCGTCATCCATGTTGTCGGGGACCTTGTTGAGGTCTCTCAGGGAACTATCGCCGCCCAAAACCGCCAGGGCATTGCCTGCCTTGACGAACAGAGTGTTCATGACAGTGCTGCTGGACAACGCCAGGTAATACGCGTCTTTCTGCCGCAGAGCCCGAAGGAAATCTGCTTCGGCCTGGTCAATTCCCGGACCGTTCGGCCAGAGCGCAAAATAGCGCTTGCGGGCGGCCTCGATCTTCGCGCTGTCCTGGGCGAACACATTATCCATGCTGCTCTTCAGAACCGCGGCGCCAACTTCCAGGCAGTTCTTCCGGCCATCCGGCCGGAGCGGGTGCAGATTGCAGGGGTCATCCCCAAAAGCAAGGGATGCGCTCAGGACCAGCGTTGCAGAAGCCAGCAGGAAGCTCTTCATTTCTATTTCCTCGGATCGTCTGATTTTACTTGTTGCGCGGCGCTTTGCAGGCGGGCGCCGCCGCCATTCGGCGCTCGACTTCCGCAGGGGAGGGATCGAACGGTCCAAAACCGACCAGAGGGGTCCACTGATAAACATAAATCTCCGGCGGTGGCTGGGACTTGTTGGTGCGCGAGAACCTCCATTGGAAATTCAGCACACCCCCAAGCCTGCCGGCGATCTGCATGGTGGGGAGAGGCCTCGTCATGCCCAGATGCACGGCCGAAGCGACCATGGGTCGGTAAAAAAGGCCCTTGCAGTCGCCTATACACTCGATGACAGAGCGGCCCACGACTCCGGCCTGCTGGCCAGGCGCCGTTCCTTGTATTCCGCCGGAATCCCACCTCACGCGCGCCGAGCCCGCGCAGGCGAACTTTTCCTTTTTCATCAGGTCCGCTACCTCGTCGACTGGTTCGCCGTCATGCACGGTGCCGGGAGGGTCATACCAGGCTGGAACCAGGTACTCGAAATCCGGACTATAAGAGGCCGGATCCAGGTAATTGGTGACGTTGGTCGCACCCGGGAGCGTTTCAGGCCGCTTCCGGTCCCGGGGCGCAACCAGGGCGGGTGGCTGATCCGGCAAGGGAGGCAGTTTCTCTCCGCGCGGTACCATCTCCACCTTGTCGCATTTATCGTTCAGCATCCTTGCGGTTATCTTCGTGGCTTGCGCATCGAACGTCCCCTCGATGCCGAGCGCCTCATATACCGCCGGGTGGTGACTTACCCAGGGTTCGGGCTCGAAATGGAAGCGCCCGGTCTTTTCGTCATACGTTCCTTTCAATCGGTAGCCGGTGGTTTCGATGCCGTTGAAGGAGTGGAAAGACATGTTGATGCTTGCCGTAACCCCCTCATCCGGATCCACCACTCCCAGCAGGCCCATGACAGGTGTGGCAAAGAACTCGAAGTCTCTCCAGGCGCCGCCGCAATGATAGCGGCCGGTGAACCGCTCGGAGACGAGGCTTCGGTTGTTCTGCGCGAAGGCAGGCAGAAGCGCGACGGACAGTAAGAGAGCGGCGTAGCGCATTGCGCTTTATCTCCCCCCTTCTATGCAATGTGGGCCCAGGCTGCTGTTTCTTTCGAGAATTATGGCACAATCATGCTAATCTCCAAACCACGTACGACGCCGGCACCAGGGGATAAGGAAGAGAGCCATGAAAGGAATCGGCGTTCAAACCCATTAGCCAGGAGGATTGCGAATATGGCGCGAAAGGCCACTGTCCATTTCATTTTTTGCCTGGCGTTGCTCGGCGTTTCGCCTGTTTACGCGCAAAACAGGTATTCGCAAGCCGTCTCGATCGACGACAGCGAGTTTCTCGCCACGGTGAAGGAAGTGTCCCTCAATCTGCAATCCGACGCTTCACTGGCGCAGTACATTTCTTTAGCCGGACAGCGGAATGAAATCATAAGCGCCCTGGCGGGCTATGGAATCACCGTGCGCCCGAACGCGCACGTCACTCTTGTGGTCACGGTGACAGACCACCGTCCGGTGATCGAGTACAGGAATGTCAGGACCAAAGTGGTCGAGGAAACAATCGTAGTCCACGGAATCTATATCAGTTTGCGGTTCTTTGTGAAAGCGGCGGCCCTGCGGAATGGAAAACTTCATCTGGTCTGGGCCGCGCCCGAGACTTCCTTTTCAGGGAGTAGTCTGGCCGAAGACAACTCTACGCGAAAGCTGCTCTTTGGAGATCCGACGCTACAGGACAATCAAAAGATGTTTGCGAGTGTTCTCGGAGACTGCCTGAAGGCCCTGACTCCCCCCGTCCCCCCGGAGCCCACATCACTCCAGGGGATTCGAGCCGCGGCGGCGCGGCAACAGGGGCCTCCCCCGGTTGAAGCGCCATGGGTCGTGAATTCCTGGACGGAGAAAGCCAGGGCAGCCGTGGATGCCGAGTTCGTGCGGATCATGAGCCCGGGCACACCGGTTGACAAGACCCCCCTCGAAGGGCTCGCCGGCTCACCGGAAATTGTTCTCGATCCCCATTTCGATCATGACGACTGCAAGGCGGATGCCGCATGGAGCAGCCGTTGGGCGGGCGTCTTTCAGCGCTTGCATTGGACCGCGCCGCAACAACCGCCGGCCATTTCCCTGAACCACTTTTTCAGTTGTGTATACGCCTACGGCGCCCCCCCACGCTACTTCGCGCTGTCCGACAACATCTTCCTGAGGGAAGCGAATGTGGTGTTCCAGCTCAATGGCAAGCTGGTCCGCAAGTGGGTAAGTCTTGTCACGGCGCATCATGAGCAATTTGCGCTCGAGGACGACCT
>DATAZF010000136.1:0-19689 GCA_036272235.1 Bryobacteraceae bacterium
CCCGGAGACTTCATCACTTCGCTCCCGATCCGGCCTGGTTGGCGGCTATGTCGTGTTTCGGGCGGCCGGGCCGGCGGAAGGCACGAGTCTTGACAAAGTACCAGATTAGATATAATCTAATCGTTTCGTGGACGCCGAGGCAATAAAGCGGTCGCTCGAAAGCAGCGGGCTGCGGTGCACAGCGCAGCGCTTTGCCGTAATGGCATTGCTGATGGAAGACAACAGGCATCCGACGGCCGCGGAAATCTTCGAAGCAGTGAATCGGCTGGATCCGCGCTCTTCCAGAGCCACAACATATAACAATCTGCGTGACCTGGTGCAGGCGGGCCTGGTGCGTGAAGTGGCGATCGAAGGCCGCGCCGCGCGATTCGATGCGAAAGGTATCCGGCACCATCACTTCATCTGCGACCGCTGCGGCAATGTTGAGGATATTGATTGGTACGACGTGCCCAGGCCCGCCGCAGACTCCCTCGGCAAGCGAATTCTGCGGGAATGCGAACTCATTTTCCGGGGGCTGTGCGCGAAGTGCGTTCCACGGCACACTTCGCGTTAAATACAAGAGGCGTGAGGATACGTTCGTCGCAGTATTTTGACTAATTCAAAAGGCTAATTTCAAAGGAAGATAAACATATGGAAAACGAACTCAAAACCGCAGCGGAGATATCTGCCCCCCCAAATGAGGAGCAAGTCCTGACACCAGAAGCCAGGTGCCCGGTAGCGAGCGGCCCCCGGCGACATACGGTGGCCGGTGGTCCAACGAATGCGAACTGGTGGCCGGAGCAACTGAATCTGAAGATTCTGCATCAGCACTCCTCGCTGGTCGATCCGATGGACAAGGATTTTAACTATGCGGAGGAATTCAAGACCCTCGATCTGGATGCGGTGATCAAAGACCTCCATGCGGCGATGACCGCGTCGCAGGAATGGTGGCCGGCCGACTACGGGCACTATGGGCCGTTCTTCATTCGTATGGCATGGCACAGCGCGGGCACATACCGCATCGGCGACGGCCGCGGCGGGGCCGGCTATGGCACACAGCGTTTTGCGCCCCTCAACAGCTGGCCGGACAATGCGAGCCTCGACAAAGCGCGCCGCTTGCTGTGGCCGATCAAGCAAAAGTACGGCCGCAAGATCTCCTGGGCCGACTTGATGGTTCTCGCCGGCAATGTCGCTCTGGAGTCGATGGGATTTAAGACCTTCGGTTTTGGCGGCGGGCGCGAGGACGTATGGGAGCCATCTGAGGACATTTTCTGGGGGCCTGAGGCCAAGTGGATGGGAGACGAGCGCTACACAGGCGATCGGCAGCTCGACAATCCTCTCGGCGCTGTTCAGATGGGTCTGATTTACGTGAATCCACAGGGCCCCAATGGAAATCCCGATCCCATCGCCGCGGCGCGGGATATCCGGGAGACGTTCGCCCGCATGGCGATGAATGACGAAGAGACCGTTGCGCTGATTGCCGGCGGCCACACGTTCGGCAAAACCCACGGCGCTGCCGATCCGGGCCAGTATGTCGGCCCCGAACCCGAGGGAGCGAGCATCGAGGAGCAAGGCCTCGGCTGGAAAAACACTTTCGGCAGCGGTAATGGCGCCGCCACGATCACGAGCGGCCTCGAAGGCGCATGGACCATGACCCCGGCGAAGTGGGACAACAACTTCTTCGAAAACCTGTTCGGCTTTGAGTGGGAACTCAGCAAGAGCCCGGCCGGCGCGCACCAGTGGAAGCCGAAGAACGGAGCGGGAGCGAACACGGTGCCCGATGCCCACGACGCGTCGAAGCGGCACGCCCCGACTATGTTGACCACGGATCTCTCCCTGAAACTGGACCCGATTTACGGACCGATCTCGAAGCGCTTCTTCGAGAATCCGCAGGAATTCGCGGACGCGTTCGGGAGGGCATGGTTCAAGCTGACGCACCGCGACATGGGGCCGCGCTCGCGGTATCTCGGCTCGCTCGTTCCGAAGGAGACGCTGCTGTGGCAGGATCCCGTTCCGGCGGTGGATCATAAACTGATCGGCGAGCAGGACATCGCGGATCTGAAGGCAAAGATTCTCGCATCCGGACTGTCGATCTCGCAACTGGTCACGACGGCCTGGGGGGCGGCGTCGACGTTCCGCGGCAGCGACAAGCGCGGCGGCGCCAACGGGGCACGCATTGGCCTAGCGCCGCAAAAGGATTGGGAAGTCAACCAGCCGGCCGAACTGGCGAAAGTCCTGCAGACGCTGGAGGGCATCCAGAAGGATTTCAACGGCGGGCAGGCGGGGGGCAAGAAGGTCTCGCTCGCCGACCTGATCGTTCTGGGCGGAAGCGCAGCCGTCGAGGAAGCGGCGAAAAAGGCCGGACACGCGGTGAAGGTTCCCTTCTCGCCGGGGCGCACGGATGCTTCGCAGAAGGAAACCGATGTGGACTCGTTCGCGGTGCTGGAGCCGACCGGTGACGGGTTCCGCAACTATCTCCGAAAGGGCTACAAGGGACCGGCGGAAGAGTTGCTGGTGGATCGGGCGCAATTGCTGACGCTGACCGCCCCCGAGATGACGGTTCTCGCCGGCGGCATGCGGGCGCTGAATGCCAACGCCGGGCAATCCAAACACGGCGTCTTCACCAACCGGCCGGGGACATTGACGAACGATTTCTTCGTCAACCTGCTCGACATGAAGACGAAGTGGGAGCCATCTTCCGCATCCGAAGGCGTGTTTGAAGGGCGTGATCGCGGAACGGGCGAAGTCAAATGGACCGGCACGCGCGTCGACCTTATCTTCGGTTCGAACTCGCAGCTCCGGGCAGTCGCGGAAGTCTATGCTTGCGACGACTCGAAGGAGGCGTTCGTGAAGGACTTCGCGGCCGCGTGGGGCAAGGTAATGAACCTCGACCGCTTCGACCTTGCCTGAGCGACAAGGAGACTCGTGGCGGCGTAGCTGATTCCGGATTGCCGGTGGACCAAACCAATGGCCCGCGTCGCCACGATCTTTCCAAACTGCAGGTTGGAGCTGTGCATGAAGAGGCCCGCGCCGTGACGCGGGGGCAAGTACGGCGGCGCTGGTTCATCCCGGCCGTCGTAATTCCTTCGCGTTTTTTCGCGCCCGGCAACCCCGACGGCCCGCGAAACAACGATAACTGGCGAAGTTACGCACAAATTCCGCTGAGGCCAACGACTGCAGAATGACCGGAGCACCCTGGTTCAGCGCTTCCGACAGCAACGGTTAGCGTTGGATAAAAGGAAACTGACGGATAGCACCGTAACAAATCAGACTCGATTGTTTGCATCGATTCAGTCGCCATCCTTACTGGGATAAGATTATGCCCAGCAGGCTTGAGGAGGTTCCGGTGAGCCATCGATCTCTCGTCCTTTCTGTCGTTGCGATCGCGACAGTATCCGTCAGCGCCACACCCGCGGCAAAAAAGTGGACGTCGCCCCGCACGCCCGACGGCAAGCCGGATCTGCAGGGCGTCTGGACGAATCCAACTGTTACGCCTTTCGAACGTCCCGCGGCGCTGGCAAACAAGGCGGTCCTTACCAAAGAGGAAGCGGCGAAAGTGGAAAAGGAGGCTGCCGCGACGAACGTGGATGCTCCGCCCAAAGCGGGCGACGTCGGCACCTACAATCGAGTCTGGTTCGATTCGGGCACCAAAGTCGTCTCCACGCGGCAGAGCTCGCTCGTCGTCGACCCGCCGGATGGACGCGTGCCTTTGAAGCCTTCCGCCGAAGCGAAGCGGGATTACGATGCCGCGCACAACGCCGATTCCTGGGAGTACATGAGCGTGTGGGACCGCTGCATCACGCGGGGCGTGCCCGCGGGAATGTTTCCGGCCGGCTATAACAACGCTTATCAGATCGTGCAGAGTCCCGGGTACGTGACCATCCTCTACGAGATGATTCACGAGACGCGGATCATTCCGGTCGACGGCAGCCCGCACCTTCCATCTTCAGTTCGCCAGTGGAATGGTGATTCGCGCGGTCATTGGGAAAGCAACACGCTGGTCGTCGATACGACGAATTACAACGGCAAAGGCCAGGCGGCAACCAGCGCCGCGACGGGCCGCGTGAAGGGCATTCCGCAAAGCGAGAAACTGCATGTTGTCGAGCGCTTCACGCGCACCGACGCGGACACGATCAGCTACGAAGTCACGATCGACGATCCGGAAGTTTACACGAAGCCCTGGAAAGTGGCGATTCCGCTGGTGCGCGATGCGGATTACCGGATCTACGAATACGCATGCCATGAAGGCAATGAGGCTGTCGCGAACGTGCTGCGAAACGGCCGCGCCCTCGACGCGAAATAGACTACCCGGACCGGGTTCACTTGCCTTGACGCGGCATTGCCGCGGTTGATAGACTTCGCTCACGCTGTGGTCTGACTGGCATTCAGTCTCAAATCGTTTGGAGGAAATCATGAAGATAATATTGAAGGCCCTGTTCTGCCTTTCCGCGTGCTGCGCGGGGCTGTTCGCGCAATCCGCCGCCACGTCACAAATTGCAGGCACCATTCAGGATTCGACCGGACTGGCGATAACGGGCGCGCAGGTGCGCGCAGTCCAGACGGACACCGGGCTGACGCGTGAGGCGACCAGCGGAGGCGATGGCGGTTATATTCTTCCCAGCCTGCCGATCGGACCGTACCGTCTGGAAGTAACGAAGGAAGGTTTCAACAAATACATCCAGAACGGCATCGTGCTGCAGGTGGCTTCAAATCCAACGATCGACGCGAAGCTGCAGGTTGGCAACGTGACCCAGCAGGTGCAGGTCGAGGCTTCGGCCGCGATGGTGGAAACACGCAGCTCGGGTGTCGGTCAGGTGGTCGATCAGCAGCGCGTGGTCGATCTGCCGTTGAACGGACGCACCGCGACCGATCTCATCCAGCTCGCGGGCGCGGCGGCGACGGCTCCGAATGCCGATCTCGTTTCGACCAAGAATTACCCCAATGAGGCGCCGATCTCGATCGCGGGCGGCCTTGCGACGGGAACAACTTATATTCTCGACGGCGGCACGCATAACGATCCGTTCAACAGCCTGAATCTGCCGCTTCCCTTCCCCGACGCTTTGCAGGAATTCAAAGTCGAAACCAGCGCTCTGCCCGCGCAATATGGACAGCATTCGGGCGGCACGGTCAACGGCGTAACAAAGTCCGGCAGCAATGCGATCCATGGCGATGCCTTCGAATTTGTGCGGAACTACGATTTCAACTCGCGGAATCCGGCGGCGACGGTGCGCGATTCGCTCAAGCGCAACCAGTTCGGTGGCACCATCGGCGGGCCGATCAAGAAGGACAAGCTCTTCTTCTTCCTGGGCTATCAGGGGACTTACGTACGGTCGAACCCCGCCAACTCCTTCAGTTTTATTCCGACGGCGGCAATGCAGCAGGGAGATTTCAGTGCCATCGATTCCCCAGCCTGCAACGCCGGCAAGACGATCACGCTGCTCGATCCGCGCGATTCCACGCATAAGACGGTCCTGCCGAATAATCAGATCCCGCAGTCACTGCTCAGTGCACCGGCTCTCAAGATGATGACGTTCTACCCACCGGCGGCGGACAACTGCGGCACGTCGTTTTATGGCACCGTGCAGAACCAGACCGAGCATATGGGAATCGCGCGCGGCGATTATCAGCTGAGCACGAGGCAAACGCTGTTCCTGCGCTATTTCGTCACGCACGCGCTGGTGTCGGCGACCTATGACGGCAAGAACCCGCTTTCCGAACAGCTTTCCGGCGGCGACGATCTCGTCAATTCCGGCGTCTTCGGCCATACTTTCGTGATCAACGCCAACATGGTGAACTCCTTCCGCGCCACGTTCAACCGCTCGGCTGTAGCCAAGACGGCCACGCCGACTTTCGACGGTCCCTCGCTCGGAATCAAGATGGTCACGCTGGTACCGGGTCATTTCCTTGCCTCGGCCACTGGCGCGATCTACAGCATGCTGAATACTTCGTATGCCGCATTCGATCCGACAACGGATTACCAGATCGCGAATGATTTAAGCTTCATCAAGGGTAATCACCAGTTCGGATTCGGCGGCAACTGGATTCATTCGGTGCAGAACGTCTACGGACCGCTCAACGGCGACGGCAACTTCGGGTTCAACGGCCAGTCCACGGGCATTTCCATGGGGGACTTCCTGACGGGTTATGCCTCGACCTTCACCCAGAGCGGAATTCAGTACGACTACGAACACTACAACTATGTCGCCCTTTATGCCCAGGACAACTGGAAGGTCACTCCGCACTTCAGCATCAATTACGGCCTCCGCTGGGAGCCTTACATCGGCGGATCGATGCCGAAGCAGTACGTGATGCACTTCGATCAGAGCCTGTTTAACCAGAATGTGCATTCGACCGTCTACCCCAACGCACCGGCAGGATTGCTTTTTCCTGGCGACGCGGGTTTCAGCACCGGGAACCGTCCGTCGAATACAAAGATGAATGACTTCGCGCCCCGGTTGGGCATCGTTTGGGATCCCAAAGGCGATGGCAGGATGACAATCCGCGCTTCGTGGGGGATCTTCTATGACATGCCGCACACTTTGTTCGCCTACGGATTCTCGCAAGCGCCGCCGTGGGGCGAGACCGTCGCCCGGACCAACGTGAATTTCAACGATCCGTGGGGACCGGGCCAGAACGGTGGCGCGTCATTCCCCGGCGGCGATCCGTTCCCGCTCAACCTGAACAAGAACTTCACATTCCCCAACACCGGCACTTACACGACTTATCCTCTGAACATCCAGCCGACTTATCTGGAACAGTGGAATTTCAGCATCCAGAAACAGATCGGGACGAACTGGCTGCTTTCCGGCACCTATCTTGGCAACAACACAATTCATCTCTGGGCGGACGCCCCCATCGATGCTCCGGTCTACATTCCCGGCAACTGCGCGGCGGGCCAATACGGATTGACCGCAGCCGGGCCTTGTTCGACCACCGTGAATCAAAACTTCCGCCGGCCGCTCTACATCGCCAATCCAACGCAGGGCGTGCTCTACGGCACCATCCATTCGCTCGACACGGGGTCGACCGCCAGCTACAACGCTCTGCTGCTTTCGGCGCAGCACCGCCTCTCCAGCCACTTCACGGTGCTGGGCAATTACACGTGGTCGCATTGCATTGCGGGCGCGTTTACCTCAGAGCTCGACGGCACGGAGTATACAAATCCGAACAACCGGGCTTTCGACCGCGGCAACTGCGCGGGCATCGATCACCGCACGATTATCAATGTCTCCGCGGTGGAGGAAGCACCGAAGTTTTCCAATCGCCTGCTGCAGCTGGTCGCGGGCAACTGGAAACTTTCGCAGATTATGAGGATCCAGTCGGGCAGCTACTTCTCGGTAACGACGGCGACCGATCAGGCGCTAACCAGCATCCTCGGGCAGCGGGCGGCCGCGACGGGAGTCAACCCTTACCCCACCACCCAGACTTTCGCTACATGGCTGAATCCCGCGGCATTCGCGCAGCCGGGGCTGGGCACGTTCGGGATGGGGATCAATAGTCTCAAGGGGCCCGGACAGTTCGACATCGATATGAGCCTGGTGCGGGAGCTTCATATCCGCGAGCGGCATACGGTGCAGTTCCGCGCCGAAGCGTTCAATGTGCTGAATCATGTGCGCCCGAATAATCCGAACGCAAGTATCAGCACTCCAGCGACGTTCGGGAAGATTACGACGTTCCAGGATCCGCGCATCATGCAGTTCGCTTTGAAATACGTCTTTTAGCAGGTTGCGGAAAAAGGCGTTTGGAACCGGAGGCGGTGGGCGAAACTGCCTGCCCCGCCACGGGCTATCGATAGCTCACGGCTGCTGGCGGGAGCGCTGCTTCCTGAAAATCGGTCCCCTCGCCGACCTGGCGTACTCCACCAGCCCGGGGTGCGGACTTGGGGCGCGCCGTGGGGATAGCGGGGCGCCCAATGACCCAGACCGTGGATGGTGCTGTCGCGGCACGCGCCGTGAGGAATTGGCAGACTCCGGCCGAGCGTATGCAGAATCCCGGCAGAACCAGAAACCCGGGTTCAGCTGATCGTTGGTGAAGCCGGACAGCAACTCCTCGATGCGCTCGAAAGTCTCTGCGATCAAGATCGGGAATTCGCTGCTTGCTCCCGGCCACTCGGGCGCGTCGTGCGCCCAATACCATTCGGGTTCCGTAACCGGGTGATCGAAAATATAGGGCCACCCAGGCGGACAACGATTGCGCTGGCAACGCCGGTCCCGCCGTCGTACGATAAGATCCATGGCTTCAACCACCGTAGCGCAAGGCGTTGAAATACTCGATATCATTACCCCGGCTTACGCCGAAATCCTGACGCCGGAAGCGATGAAGTTTCTGGGGGAACTCGCCCGGCGCTTCGAAGCAACCCGTGCCGAACGGCTGGCGGCCCGGGTAAAAGTGCAGGCCGCGATCGATGGGGGCGCGCTGCCGGACTTTCCAGCGGAGACCGCGGACATCCGCGCGAAGGAGTGGGCGGTCGCCCCGATTCCGAAAGATCTGGAAGACAGACGCGTCGAGATCACCGGACCGGTCGAACGCAAGATGGTGATCAACGCGCTCAATTCGGGCGCGAACGTCTTCATGGCCGACTTCGAGGATTCCAACTCTCCGACCTGGCAGAACAACATCGAGGGCCAGATCAATCTACGCGACGCGATCCGCGGCACGATCGGATATACGAGTCCGGAAGGCAAGAAGTATGCGCTGGCGGAAAAAACGGCGGTGCAGCTGGTGCGTCCGCGCGGCTGGCACCTGATCGAGCGGCGCTGCCTGGTTGGCGGTAAACCGATGTCGGGATCGTTGTTCGATTTCGGGCTTTACTTCTTCCACAATGCGAAGGCCTTGATGGCGAAGGGCACTGGTCCTTATTTCTACCTGCCGAAGATGGAGCATTATCTCGAAGCGCGGCTGTGGAACGACGTCTTCGTTTTCGCGCAGGATTATTGCGGCGTGCCGCAGGGGACGATCCGGGCGACGGTTTTGATTGAAACGATTCTCGGCTCATTCCAGATGGATGAGATCCTCTGGGAGCTGCGCGACCATTCGGCGGGTTTGAACTGCGGACGCTGGGATTACATTTTCAGCTACATCAAGAAATTCGGGACGCGGGCGGATTTCCTGATGCCCAATCGGGCGCTGGTCACGATGGACCGGCACTTCCTGAGCTCCTACGTGCAATTGCTGATCAAAACCTGTCACCGCCGGAACATTCATGCGATGGGAGGAATGGCGGCGCAGATTCCGATCAAGAACGATCCGGCGGCGAACGAAGTGGCGCTGGAAAAGGTACGCCAGGACAAGCTGCGGGAAGTGAAAGCCGGGCATGACGGCACATGGGTGGCGCATCCCGGCCTTGTGCCGATCGCAAAGGCCATCTTCGACGAGCACATGAAGACGCCGAACCAGATCTTCATGAAACGCGAGGATGTGCACGTCACAGCGAAGGATCTTGTCGAGGTGCCGACGGGGGAAATCTCGGAAGCCGGACTACGTCTCAACATCAATGTTGGGCTGCAATACCTGGAGTCGTGGCTGCGAGGGAACGGCTGCGTGCCGATTTATAACCTGATGGAGGATGCCGCGACTGCGGAGATTTCGCGCGCCCAGGTCTGGCAGTGGGTGCGGCACCACGCGAAGATGTCCGACGGGCGGACGATTACGAAAGAACTCGTCTCCGCGACGATGAAGGAAGAGCTGGAAAAGATCAGGGCGATGCTGGGCGAGGGAAAGTTTGCGGCCGGTAAATTTGAACTGGCTGCCCGGTTGTATGAGCAGATGATGACGAGTGAGCACTTCGACGAGTTTTTGACGCTGAAGGCTTACGAATACGTTTAGGGTTTGTTTAACCGCGGCCGGCGGTACCGGACAGTGGGGTTACCAACCCCGCGCTGGATGCCAGCCTGCCTCACATCGGTAAATCAAAGGACGACGATGCCGGTCGCCGCGAGTTGCCGGCTCAGCCAGCGAATCATCTCCACCTTGTAAGGCTCCGCGATCGCCGGATTGAATTCCCAGCCGCGAATTCCGTGTCCGCCTCCCGGAACGCGGAAGAGGTCGCAGCTGGCGCCAACCGCCTGCATCTTCGCGCACATGGCTTTCGATTGCTCGAAGGGAACGAGAGGATCCGCGGTGCCGTGAATCATCAGAAACGGCGGCATGCCGGGCCGAACTTTCTCGATCGGCGACAGCTGCGCAAGGCGGGTGAGGAGAAGGCCTTCGAGCGGGGTTCCGGTCAGGGAGTGGCGGATCTGCGGCGGAATGAGGTCTGAGGTCTTGAGCAACGACACGAGATCCGTCGGCGTGTAGATGGCGACGACGGCTTTCACAACTGAACCGTTGAGCGCGGCCATAGCGGCAAGTTGTCCGCCGGCCGACTCACCGATGAGCGCGATCCTGTCGGGATCGATGCGGTATTCCGCTGCCTGCTTCCTGACGAAGCGGATTGCCGCCTCGACATCTTCGATCGCGGCACCGAATTGGAACGGGTCGGAGGCGAGCCGGTAATCGATCGAAAACCAGGCGATGCCCGCAGCGGAGAGGGGCTCGAAAAGGGGCGCCACATCGATCCGTTTGTCGCCGCGCACCCAGCCGCCGCCGTGAACGATGATTACCGCGGGAAACGGACCGCTGCCATCGGGAATAGAGGCGTCGAGCCGGAGGCTGATATCGGCCGCGCGGGAGTATTCGATATCGCGGTGAACTTCCGCGGCGAAAACAATAGTGGTCATGGAAAGCGAAACGCAGAGGGCAACGGCCCATCTGGAAATGGACATCCGGGTATTTGGATGCTCCGTCAGTCGCGACCGTTTCGACGACATTTCGAACGACATTTCGAACGACATTTCAACGATACGCTGCCGCCTGAATGCCGTAGAGTTCGGCGTACTGGCCGCCTTTGGCCATCAACTCCTCGTGCGAACCGGTTTCGACGACTCGGGACGCATCGAGGACGATGATGCGGTCGGCCATACGGACCGTGCTGAAGCGGTGTGAGACGAGAACGGTGATGCGGCCGTTTGGATTGCCGGCGCGCGATGCGGCGGCAAACGTCTCGAAAAGCGCGTGCTCAGTCTCGGCGTCGAGAGCGGCAGTGGGCTCGTCGAGGACGAGCAGCAACGGATTGTCCCGCATAAAGCCGCGAGCGAGGGCGAGTTTCTGCCATTGTCCGAAGCTGAGTTCGGCGCCATCCGGCCAGGTTGCTCCCAGCTGGGTTTCGAGCCCCTGGCCAAGACGCTCGATGACGTCGCCCGCCCCTGCCCGCTCGACCGCGGCGGTAACCGCTGAGACATTTTCAAAGCGCGTCAAGTCGCCGAGCCCCACGGTCGAGCGCGCCCGGAATTCGAAACGGAAGAAGTCCTGAAACGCTCCAGCGAGGCGCTTGCGCCACTCGTGCGCGCCGATGCGGGCAAGATCGATGCCATCGGCCAGAATGCGCCCGCTGTCGGGTGTGTACATGCGACAGAGAAGCTTGACCAGGGTGCTCTTCCCTGCTCCGTTTTCGCCAACGATGGCGACGACTGAGCCGGGCTTGAGTTCGAGATTCACATCTTCGAGCACCTTGCGCTCGGTGCCCGGATACGCGAACGAGACATGCTCGAAGCGAATGCCCTCCGCGAGGCGATCGGGCGCGGCGGTGTCCGTGCCTTCTTCAAGGGAGGCGGCATAGTCTTCGAGCCAGGCGAGGCGCTGCGAGCCGTCGAGCCAGAATCCACGCAGGAATCCGATCTCCCCAACGGTCGCCCCGACGTATGCCGAAAGCCTCGCACCGGCCGCCAGGACCAGCAGCACCTGCCCGGGCGTCGCGCCGGGCCGCGAGGAAACGAACCAGACCGCGCCGATGTAAGCGCAACCGAAAATCGTCCACGCCAGGGTGTGCCAGAACGCGGTGCCCCAGCGTGCCGTGGATACGGGGCCGTACCAGCGCTCCCACGCCGCGCGACGCATCCCGATCAGCTTCTCGCCGATGCGTGTGACTCGCACCTCTTTGCCCGGCGGCGCGGTGGTCGCGATGTCGAACAAATGGCGGGCGAGTCGCGTCGCAGCGGTCCCGCGTTCTTCGGCAGCCCGCTCGATACCGGGTCGCCATGTCGCGGTGAGGACGGCAGGCAGCGCGAATAGCGGCAGCAGGATCAGCATCGGCTGGATCGACACCAGCAGCGCCAGAGTCACGGCGAGGCGAAGAATCCAGCCGCCCGTCGTGAACACCGACATATACATGTGGTCGAGCACAAAAACCTGGTTGCGCAGCATCGACAGGCGGTCGATGTATTCGGGACGCTCGTGATGGGCGACAGTGATCACGGACGCCTGCAGGCGGGCGACATGCGATTCGAGCGCGATGGTGACGCGGTCGCGGAAGCGCCGCTGCACGCGGTCGCTGATGACGCGGAGAAACCATGTGCCCGCGGCAGAAACGGCGAGACCGATGGCGGCCCAGAGGGCGAGCGAGCGGCGTCCGGAAGTCAGTCCGTCGGCCAGCAGCTTCAGCCACAGGGCAAGCAGGGCATCCGGAAGCGCGGCGAGCAACACGAGCCCGAGCGCGGTGACCAGCAGACGCGGCTCCGCTTCGTAGCCGCGCTTCAGCGCGCGCCACATGGAAGGGAGGGCCGCCGGCATGTCAATCGAGCGTGACGGCATCGGTCTCTCCTTCTTCGGTAAAACGCGATGCCTGCAGCTCGAACATCGTGCAGTAGCGGCCGCCGAGTGCGATCAACTCGTCATGTGTGCCGAGCTCAACCACACGCCCGTGTTCCAGTACGCAAATGCGGTCTGCGTGGCGCACGGTCGAGAAGCGGTGGGAAATCAAAATCGTTGTCGCCTGCCGCGTGGCTTTGAGAAGACGCTCGAAAATCTCCGCTTCGCCGCGCACGTCGAGCTGGGCCGTCGGCTCGTCGAGGATCACGACACCCGCCCCCATCTTCACCGCGCACAGAGCACGAGCGAGGGCGATGCGCTGCCACTGCCCTCCGGAAAGGTCGGTGCCGCCCTCGTAGCCCTTCGCGAGCACGGTATCAAGACCTGCGAGATTCCCGGCGCCCGCCTGGGCCAGAGCGGTGTCGATCACATCGTCAGTTGCTCCCGACGGCGCGACGTTGTCGCGCAGCGGCAGTTCGAAACGGATGAAGTCCTGAAACACCGCAGTCAGGCGAGCGCGCCAGGAGTCGAGATCCAGGTCACGCAGAGGGACGCCGTCAATCTCGATTGCCCCTTCCCGCGGATCGTACAACCGGCACAGGAGCTTGGCGACCGTCGTTTTCCCTGCCCCGTTCTGACCGACGATGGCGATCGACGAGCCGGCTGGAATCGTGAGATCGAAGTTTTCGAGCACCGGGTGCTCGCCATAACCGAAACGAACGTTCCGGAACCGGATGGCCGGCGTTGTCGCGGGCTGAGCGGTACCGCTCGCCAGTGCCCCGGCCGCCGCCATCGCTTTGCGCAAACGCAGGACCGCGCTGACCGGCGCCGATGCGCCATCGAGGGCCCAGGACAATCCGCCGAACGCGATCATGCTGCCGCCGACCGCCGCGCTGGCGAACGTTACGAGATGGCCGAGATCCAATCGGCCTGCAACGGCATCGGCCGCCAGCGCCAGGAACACGATGACGTTTGCCGTGAGTACCAGCAACAGACTCCATAGCACGGGCTTTTCGCGCAGGCGCGTGGCTTCCCATTGCAGATCGAACAAGCGCCGCCGCAAAGCCCTGAATCGCTCGACAGTCCAGTCCCCGAGTCCGAACAAGCGAAGCTCGCGGGATGCAGGGGGATCGACCGCAAGCCGGTAAGCATACTCGGCGTGGCGCTGCGCCTGGCGCACTTCGTCCGTATTCCGGTCGTGCCAAACCGCGCTTTCGCGCAGCAGCCAGTGCGTCGCCAGCCAGGCTCCGGCAAGCAGCAGGGGCGCCCACCAGACCCAGGCGAACAGCACGAGGACAGAGGCAAAACCGCCCAACGCCTCAACCATGCCGGAAGCGATGAAGTCCATCGAGATCGCGAGCGGCGGGCCGGTAATGCTGAGGTCGAAATCGCGTGCCATCGTGAGATCGGTCGTGAGCGTCTGGTCCTCGAGATGGCCCATGCCCGGCGGACGGACGCAAGCTGTCGTCAATTCGTCGTAGAGCCATGCGGCGGTACGGCTGCCGAGGTTGGCGCCGAGGGCCTGGTGGAGCGGCGACAGCACCTGCAGGAGGACAAACACCACGCCCGCAACGCCCAGCGGCAACCCGAGCGAACGGCCGCCCTGTACCGCCCCGACGAGCACGCCGATCGCAATCGAGAACAGGGCCGGCAGGATACCGCGCAGGATGAGCGCCATCCACCAGGCGAAGGCCAGCGGTCCGTCTGCTTTTGGCAGAGCACCGAAGAAGATCCACTCTTTGCGGGCGCGCAGGCGAGCGAGAAGACTAACCATTGTGAAACCCTCTCATCAGACCATCGATCGCATGCTCGAAGCAAGCGACCTGCGATAGACTTTAGAACCACAGGAGAACATACATGAACCGACTCTGTTTCGCCATGATTGCCCTGCTTGCCGCGCCGGCTTTCGGCGCCATGCCTGTAGTCGCGGCAAAAGATCAGGCCGCGCTGCTCACGAGCAAAGACAGGAAGCTCGCGGCGAACAAGAAAGCCGCTTACGACTTCTATCGGATCGTGTTGCGCGGTTTGCGCCTCGATCAGGCCGACAAGTACATGACCGAGGGCTACATCCAGCACAATCCGAATGCCGACACCGGCATGAAAGGTTTCAAGGAATACTTCACGAAGCTCGGCGGTCCCAAGCCAATTCCGGACATGGTCGACGGGCTGGTCGCGATGCAGGCCGAGGGCGAGTACGTGACGATGTCGTTCGTGCGCGAGTACGACGATCCGAAAGAAAAAGGCAAGAAGTACACTTCGACCTGGTTCGATATGTTCCGGTTCGAGAACGGCAAGATCGCCGAGCACTGGGATCCGGCACTGAAATAATAGAACAGGACATCAATGAAGATTCGTATTTGCACCCTTCTCGCGGCGTTATCGTGCTGCATCTACGCCCAGAAGGCGAAGGAAAGTCCAAATGACTGGCCGATGTATACGCACGATCTGGCGGGAACGCGGTATTCCCCGCTGAAACAGATCAGCACGGCGAACGTCTCGAAGCTGGTGCCCGCCTGGAAGTATTCGTTGCGCGCGGTAGCCACAACGCCGGAGCCGGCTCCCGCCGAGCCGGGTAACTTCGCCGCCGAGGCAACTGGAACGCCAGCGCCTGCCGGCGGACGTGGAGGCGGAGGCCGCGGGGGCGGCGGCGCGAATCCGGAAGCTACCCCGATCGTCGTTAATGGGACCATGTACCTGCCCGCGGGCAGGCGTGTGATCGCGCTCGATCCGGAATCCGGCAAAGAAATGTGGACCGCGCAACTACCGTTCGCGACGACGGCGCGCGGCGTGGCCTTCTGGCCGGGAGACGCCAACAATCCGCCGAGGATCATCCTCACCGCCGGCGCGCACCTGATCGGGTTGAATGCAAACACCGGGAAAATCGACCCGGGATTCGGCAAAGAAGGAATTGTCGACATCACTGTGCCCTGGAACGGAGTGCCCGCGATATTCAAAAACGTGGTGATGCTGGGCGCGACGGTGGGTGAGGTCCCGCTCGGGCCGTCGGGCGATTCACGGGCTTACGATGCGCGCACGGGCGCGAAACTTTGGGACTTCCACACGGTGCCGCAACCCGGCGAGACGGGCTTCGGCTCCTGGGAGAAAGACAGCTACAAAGGCTTTTCGGGAGTCAACGTCTGGGGCTGGTATCTGACCGCCGACGAGCAGCGCGGCATCCTCTATATGCCGCTGGGAAGCCCTGCCGGCAACTACTATGGGGGTGATCGGCCGGGCAATAATCTGTTTGGAAATTCCATCGTCGCGGTAGACGCCAACACGGGTAAATATCTTTGGCATTTCCAAACGGTCCATCACGATCTGTGGGATTCGGACCTGCCTCCAGCGCCTAGCCTGATCGATATCAAACGCAACGGAAAAACGATTCCGGCGCTGGCCGCGATCGGCAAGACGGGATGGATGTTTATCCTCGACCGCGTAACCGGTAAGCCGGTGTTCGGTGTCGAGGAGCGCCCGGTACCCAAAGGCGACGTGCCCGGTGAATGGTATTCGCCGACGCAACCGTTTCCGCTCAAGCCTCCGCCGCTGGCGCGCACGAGCTACACACCGGCGGATATGGTGACGGCCGCAGATACGACGCCCGAGCATGTAAAAGCCTGCGAGGATTTCGTCGCGAAGAGCGGCGGCTTTTATAATGCGGGTCCGTTCACGCCGTTCCTTTATCACGAGGCGGGCACCCCTCCGAAGAGCTCGATGATTTTCCCGGGCAATGGCGGCGCGAACTGGGGTGGGACGGCGGCGGATCCGAAGAGCGGCTACGTATACGTGCAAACGCACGACAGCGCGCTCGTCGGCTGGGTCGAGAAGAAAGACCCGAAGGGCAATTACGGCAGCGGTAACGGATCACCGCAGCTTTACGACCGCGGCAGTGTGGATGGACCCGGCCCTTATCACGGCTTCAGCGCGCAGGTGAAGGACGGGAACGGGAAGGTTCTCGGCAACTGGCCTTGCCAGAAGCCACCATGGGGGCGTTTGTTCGCCGTCAATGCGAATACGGGCGATATCGCGTGGGAGGTTCCGCTGGGCATCACGGAAGCGCTTCCACCGGGCAAGCAGAACACCGGCGGCAGTGGCAGCGCGGGGCCGATCGTTACGGCCGGCGGGCTGGTATTCATCGGCGCGACTAACGACAGCCGTTTCCGGGCATTTGATTCGAAGACCGGCAAGGAACTCTGGGTGACGAAGCTCGCGCGGAATGCGAATGCGAATCCGATTACCTACCAGGGGAAGAGTGGGAAGCAGTATGTCGCGGTGATCGCGACGGACGCGGTAGCCGTGTTCGCGCTGCCTTAGGAGATCAAAACCGGGGAGCGGCTTGTGGAAAGCATCGGTAGCCACAGGCGTTGATTCTGCATCGTGGCAGCCGTAACCGGCTGCCCCACCAGGAGCCCGTGCCCTTTGAAGCATTGACGGGTTTCGGAAACCGGCCACAGGCCCCTGCCGGGAGGTTGCCCTCAACCTGAAAGCGCGTTTGATCACATTCGCCGGGTAAAACGATTCAGCGGAGCGACAGTCCGGGTTGGCTGCGGCGTTATCCTGAGGCAAAGACGATCATGTTCCGGCGCCGCAGTGAAGATGCAACTATGCGCTGCTCGTTCTGCCATAAGGCTGAGAACAGTGTTCAGAAACTGATTTCCTCCCCGAGCGATTATCCGCGGGCTTACATCTGCGAAGAATGCATTGCCGTCTGCAATTCGATCATCGAGGACGAGCGCGCGGAGGATGGAGTTGAAGCCGAACCGCAGGAATCACATCCGCTGCTCACTCACCCGTTGACGCCACAGTTCCTCGCTGCAGTCGACGCGTGGGTCCGAAAGGATTCGCTGGGCGCCGACGCATCGGAAGAATTTGCGAAAGTGCGGGCAGCGGCAGTGCGGTTGGTGCAAAGCCCGGGCGATAATCCGCCGCAGTGAAGCGCGGGCTTTCCGGCTTGGCTACGCGGTACATGGCGCCGTGCAGCTTAACCTCCTCCAGAGTCAGCTTTACGCAGCAGGCCGAGAAAGCGTGCGTGAGGGCGGAGCGCAGCCCCCGCAGGTAGTCGCGCAGCGTGATCTCGCTGGGGCGCGGGTCGTGATCGATCTCGATGTGCGTCTGAACGTCGGCGACCGGCGGGTGGTCGAGCAGGAGTTCGCCGGCGGCTATTTGTCTTGTGTGTGGTTCACTATTACAGAACATGCAAACCAGACAACTTGGAAACAGTGACTTGCAGATCACCCCGATTGGCGTGGGCGCCTGGGCAATCGGCGGCGGGGGGCTTCCCTTCGCCTGGGGACCGCAGGACGACGATGAATCCGTCGGCGCCATCCATGCCGCACTCGATCGCGGGATCAACTGGATCGATACCGCGCCAGTATATGGATTGGGCCATTCCGAAGAAATCGTCGGTCGCGCACTCAAAGGCCGCGCCAACCGGCCTTATGTGTTTACCAAATGCTCGCTTGTCTGGGACCCCAACGATCCGAAACGCGAAGTGACACGCTCGATGAAGCGCGAATCGATCCACCGGGAATGTGAGGACAGTCTGCGGCGGCTGGGGATCGACGTAATCGATCTGTATCAGATTCACTGGCCGGATCCGGATGCGGAAATCGAGGAGGGGTGGGCCGCTGCGGCGGAATTACAGAAAGCGGGGAAAGTGCGGTGGATCGGTGTGTCGAATTTCAAAACACCGCAGATGGACCGCGCCAGGAGTCTCGCGCCGATCACTTCATTACAGCCGCCGTATTCGATTCTTTCGCCGGAGATCGAAGTGGAGATTCTGCCTTATTGCGCGCAGCACAATATCGGCGTGATTGTTTACTCGCCGATGAAGTCCGGGCTGCTGACGGGAGCGATGACGCGCGAGCGCGTCGCCAACATGCCGGAGGACGATTTCCGGCAGCGCACGGTGAATTTCAAAGAGCCACTGCTGACCAGGAATCTGGCGTTGGTGGAGAGGCTGCGCGAGATCGGGAATCGCCATGGGCGAACGCCTGGCGAGGTAGCGCTGGCGTGGACACTGCGGAGGCCGGAGGTTACAGGAGCCATTGTAGGATTACGTTCCGCGAAGCAGGTGGATGGGATTATCGGGGCCGGTGAGTTCCGGCTGACAGCGGCTGAGGTGGAAGAAATCTCGCGGTTTCTGAGCGAGAATACGCCCGGCTAAAGGAATCTGAAGTGCAAATTCTCCATAGGCGCCGGAACATCCGGATTGTCAAAAGTCTCCTGAATCCCGGTTCGAAAAACAACTCTCGTTTGGTCTTGTTTGCTTTTGCTCCAGGCATCGAAGCACCGAAGCGAATACAATCGGATCCTGCCGATTTGGGATAGTTGGTTCGCAACTCCTCTGCCACGGCCAGAATTGCCGGGTCCTGCGGGATCACCTCCGCCAGAAGGCGATGCGCCACCAGACGGGCTCACCGCGCCTCACATGCACTTCTACGCTCAGCGCTTCCGGGATCGGCATCGGTGCGTCACACTCCTACCGTGGCGACCAGGAACCCCCGAGCGGGCCGCAACGCCGTCGCAAAGGACTTTTTCGTCCACAGCCGACAGGCGGAAGCAGAGTATTCCTGCCTGTTTCCAGCATATAGCGCAACGGGGGGCTTGCGGCAAGACCCGGGTCGTGCCGTAGAGTCGGAACGTTCAGGAATGGGAGGAGCGACATGCGTGTGTTGTTGACGACCTATGGGTCGCGCCGGGACGTCCACCCGCTGGTGGGATTCGCCGTGCAGGTGTGCGCGCGGCGATGACCGGACATGCGGTGGTGATTGCCGGGGGCGGTCCGACGGGGCTGATGTTGGCGGGCGAGCTCGCATTGGCGGGCGTCGACGTGGCCATTGTCGAGCGGCGCGCGAGCCAGGAACTCATCGGCACGCGCGCGCGTGGCCTGCACTCACGCACAATCGAGGTTCTCGATCAGCGCGGAATCGCCGATCGGTTCCTTTCGCAGGGACAAGTGGCGCAGGTCGTGCGCTTCCACACGATCCCGCTGGACATCAGCGATTTTCCCACCCGGCACAACTACGGTCTCGGGCTGTCGCAGAAACACTTCGAGCGCATCCTTGGCGAGTGGGTCGCCGAGCGGGC
>DATAZF010000137.1:0-4331 GCA_036272235.1 Bryobacteraceae bacterium
CATTTTTGGCGCGGCACACTTCATCAAGCCGGGAAATTGGCACCCCTACTATCCCAACGGCTGGTCCGGCGTGCTCACCGGCGGCTCGATCATCTTCTTCACTTACATCGGCTTTGATTCGGTCTCGACCGCGGCGGAAGAGTGTCATCGCCCGCAGCGCGATGTCCCCATCGGCATCATCGGCACGCTGGTGGTGTGCACGGTTCTTTACATCGCGGTGGCCGTAGTGCTCACCGGGCTGGTTCCGTGGAACACCCTGATTGACGATGCAGCGCCGGTCGTGAACTCGCTCAAGAAGCTATCCATTCTGCCAGGCGGTCACAACCTGCAATGGATCCGGCTTATCGTTCTGCTGGGCGCGATGGTCGGCATGATCTCGTCCATCCTCGTCTTCCAGCTTGGCCAGGCGCGCGTGTGGTTCGCCATGTCCCGCGACCGCCTCTTCCCCGCCTGGTTCGGCAAGGTTCACCCGCGTTTTCGCACTCCGGCGGTGGCCACATGGATCGCCGGGTTCCTGGTTGGCATACCTGCCGGGTTGCTTGACATCGGCACGCTCTCCGATCTCTCCAACATAGGCACGCTCTTTGCTTTCGTGCTGGTCTCGATCGGCGTCATCATCCTGCGGGTGCGTGAGCCGGAACGGCATCGCAGCTTCCGTGCCCCGGGCGGATTTGCGACGCCGATTCTCAGCATCGCCTTCTGCGCGCTGCTGATGGCAGGACTGCCGATCATGACCTGGCTGCGCTTTTTCGGCTGGCTGATCATCGGCTTGGTCATCTACGTCTCTTACTCCCGCAAGCGCAGCGAGTTCGCCGCCCGCTAGTCGAGACTGTCAGACAAGCTGACGATCCCCATCAATTCTTCAATGTTTCGTTCTGTCGTTTCGTTCTGTCATTTCGTTTTGTCGACAGAACGTGTCGCCTTGCAGAACCTCTCGCTCCCCAATGTTCTCGTTTGCACGTCAAACGTGCATAATCAAAGGTCGTTCGTCGCAGCCTGACCGCTTTGGGCTGTGCCGTCGGCAACGGAGGCTATACATGCGCATCCAGCGCCTTTTGCCAGTATTTCTGGCAATCTTTATGATAACGATCACTTCTTCGCTTTCGGCACAGACCGTCACGGGAAGCATCGGCGGAACCGTAACCGACACCACCGGGGCAGTCGTCCCCAACGCGCAGGTCACCGCGCATGACATCGGAACCGGCGTCGATACCCAGGCCACCACCAACGGCGCCGGCGTCTACAACATCCAGTTCCTGCCCATTGGGCAATACGAGGTCACCGTGTCGGCGTCCGGGTTCGCCGCCCAAAAGTTCCCGGCGTTCGCATTGGAAGTGAAACAGATTGCGAAGGTCGATGCGCATCTTCAGGCGGGCGCATCCGCCACCACGGTCAATGTCGAGGGCGGCGTTCCGCCTATCCTGAACACCAGCGACCCCACGCTCAGTGGCACCTTTACCGCGAACACCATCCGCAACATGCCGCTCAACGGCCTCGACTTCTCCGCCCTGACGCTATATGTACCGGGAGCGGTCACCACCGCGGGCACATCCGGGACGACGAGCATCGAGCGCAGCACCTACTACACCGACTCGGTCAACCTCAACGGGAATCGCGCCCAGGCAAACAACTACACCCTCGACGGCATCGATCTCAACGAGACCTTCAACAACCTGATCGCCTATAGTCCGGCGCCCGAGGCGCTTGAAGAGGTCAAGGTACTGACGGCGAACTCTCCTGCCGACTACGGCAACGTGAATGGCGGCGGTGTTGTCTCCGTTCTCAAGAGCGGCACCAATCAGTTTCATGGCTCGGCGTATGGCTATGTGCAGGACTACCGGCTCAATGCCAATTCCTGGAACAACAACCATGCCAGTCCGATCATTCCGGTCAATCCCTACTCTCAGGCCCAGTTCGGCGGAACCTTTGGCGGGCCCATCAAGCGTGATAAGTTGTTCTTCTTCGTGGACTACCTGGGATCACGCTTCCACACGGGTGGAGTGACCCAGGGCAGTGTCCTCACATCGGCGATGCGCCAGGGCGATTTCTCCGCCCTCCTGACCGCTCAGAATCCCATCCAGCTCTACGATCCCCAGAACGGCTTCGCGCCTTTCGCCGGGAACAAGGGGATTCCGATTGTCAATCCAGTGGCCAAGTTTCTCTTCGCCCACCCCGATCTTTATCCCCTGCCCAATGCGACTCCGACAGACGGAGTTGTTCAGAATGATTTCCAGGGGCCGTCGCGGCAGTTCAAGGCCAACAATCAGGGCGATATCAAGATCGAATACGATCCCCGCGCCTCGGACAAGATCACCGGATTCTATTCGATGGGCACCGGTTATGACGGAACGGTAGCGTTGATCCCTATCACTTTCCCCGGTGCGAACCTCTTTCCTAGCAAAGTCACCGGCGCGAACTGGGTGCATATCTTCTCGCCGACCATCATCAACTCAGCCCGCATCGGTTACACCCGCGTGCATTGGAACGAGGGCCTGCCCGTGGATACAACTGGCCAGTTCGGAACAAGCGGGAATGCCAAGGTTGGAATCACCTTTCCTAACCAGGCATATAACGGCTTCTCCTTCCAAAACATCAGTGGCGGCATTACCGGCGTCGGAAGTCCGGCCTTGAATGGCGGCACCTTGATCGACAACACCTTCAGCTACGTCGATACGCTCACCTGGCAGCACGGCAACCACACCGTGGACGCTGGTATCCAGGCGATCCGGTATCAGAACAACTATCCTACAAGCAACAACGACGGTTACCTTGGATCGCTGACTTATAGCGGGGCCTTCACCAGCAATCCGTCGATTGCGAACGCGGGAGGATATGGAGGCGCAGATTTCCTGCTGGATCGCGTGAGTACGGCCCAGGCAACCCTAAGCAGCGTGAACGTTGGTCAGCGGCAATGGCGTATCGCAGGTTTTGTCAGCGATGCCTTTAAGGCCACGCCAAAGCTCACGCTGACCCTTGGCATTCGTTATGAATGGGACCAGCCTTGGGTTGAGGAGAATGACAAAACCGGCAACATCGACATAGCCACGGGACAGGTGATCTATGCCGGTGGGCACGTGCCGACCGGTGCGCCCGCCGGCTCAGGACTCTGCGGTAACGGTGCATGCTACGACAGCAACCACAGGCAGATCATGCCGCGGCTGGGCTTTGCCTATCAGGTGTCCGACCGCTTCGTAATTCGCGGGGGCTATGGCGCGACCAGCTTCTACGAAAGCAACTCTTCCAACCAGCGTCTGACCTCGATCACTCCTTTCATTCAGGCAGTAAACGTAAACACTGTGACTCCGACGCCGGGTAATCCGGGTACTCCGCGGACCGCCGAGCAGGGCTTCGCTGGCGGCACCGTCTCCTATGGCGGTACGTTCAACGTCTACCCGCAAGACATCCAGCCCGCGTACGTACAGGAATGGAGTCTTACCACGGAGTACGCGCTGACCAATGCCATGTCTCTCCAGGTGGGATATCTCGGCGAGCAGGGCCAGCATATCGAGGATTACGGCAACCTCAACCAGTACCTGGTGAACGGAGATCCCACCTCCGCTCCGTACTACAACAACCCATTCATCGGGATCAACGCGATCGATCCATCCACCAGCATCGGCTCGAATATCCTGCTCATCACCGAATCGCGAGCCGCAATGAACTATCAGGCCATGCAGGCGATCCTGCGACAGCGTTTCAGCCACGGTCTGGAGTTCACCCTGAACTACACCTATGGCAAGGCGCTGACCAACAGTTCGGGCAACTACCCCCTGAACGTAAGTGGAGATGGGGGTACCGCATCGGGTGCCTTTCAGAACTACTACGACAGCGCCGCGGACTGGGGACCTGCCGGGTACGACATACGGCACAATGTAACCGCCACGGGCGTCTACGCTCTGCCCCTGGGACGTGGGCAGCAATACTTCTCCGGGGCAAACCATGTCGTGGACGAGGCCATCGCGGGTTGGAAGCTCTCGACCGCCATCGTCAGCTATACCGGTTTTCCGGAGACCATCACCGGCCCGGGCAATAACTCCAACAGCTACGGCAACTCGCGGCCCAATCAGTATCGTCCATTGAAGATCGTGAATCGCAGCATCGACCACTGGTATGGAAACGATCCCTCGGCGACGCCGTGTACAACGCCGGGTGTTGACAATGGCGTCTGCGCGTTCGGCGCTCCCGCTCCGAATACCTTCGGAACCGCGAGGAATGGCAACACGCGCGGTCCCGGATATTTGAACGTGGATATGTCGGCTTTCAAGGACTTCCACACCTTCCGCGAGCAGACGGTGGGCTTCCGCTTCGACGCATTCAACGCACTCAATATC